>CBIMJO010000545.1:0-6698 GCA_966244135.1 uncultured Actinocrispum sp.
TAGATGTCAGGTGCCCGTTCCGGCTGCGGCCGGAACGGG
The DNA here is from genome assembly GCA_966244135.1 of uncultured Actinocrispum sp. Classification (GTDB taxonomy): domain Bacteria; phylum Actinomycetota; class Actinomycetes; order Mycobacteriales; family Pseudonocardiaceae; genus Kibdelosporangium. The sequence goes on from CBIMJO010000545.1 coordinate 40, forward strand.
CACACCCCCAGTCAGCCGCGCACGACCCGGATGGTCAGGGCGGGGTCGCGGGCGATCTCAGGTTCGGTGAACAGGCCGGTAACCCACTGTTTGCCGGCGTAGAGACGGGTCTGGTCGGTGTGGTGCGGTGAGGTCCGGTCGGCGGATTGGCCGTAGAGCAGGATTGTGCGCATCCGCGGGCCGCTCTTGGTCAGCTCGACGGCCATGATGAAGCTGGATCCGTGCGGGATATCGCCGACCGGGCCGGGACGGCCGGGCACTGAGATGACGTTGAAGCAGCCCTCCGGCCCGCGGCAGCCCTGGATCGGGATGCCCTCGTACCGCTGGACCACGTCGAGCGGCACGTCCACGGGCATGCCGGCAACTCCGAACGCCTGCACGGCGTCGGCAAAGGCTTGGCGGACACCGGGATCGGCCGCGTTGATGTCCCGTGGCGTGTGGACGGGGTCGGCCGGGTCGAACGGCACCCGCCACGGAGCCACGCCGGGCCGCCGGACCAGCTCGATGAACGTGCGCCACAGGAAGGCGCCCCGGCTTTGCGGACCGGTGTCGCCGGTTCCGTTCCACCCGGCCAAAGCAGCACACGCGGCACGCACGTCAACCGTCTGGCCGTTGCGGGCGGTCAAGGCCGGGTTGGCCTGGCACATGGCCACGATGGCGGCCCAGCCCTGTTCCGCGGTGAGGTTGCGGTTGCCGAGCATGCTGGCCTGCAAAGTGGACAGTGTGAAGCCGGGCGCGCCCAGGCCGTCGCTGCCGTCGAGCCGGTCGGCGATCATGTCCAGCCCCATCCGGGTACGAGGTGAGCGTTCGGTGCCGGAGTCGCCGACAATGCTGGGATAGCCGGTCAGCGGCGCGGCCGGGTTGGCCAGCCATGGGCTGTCGTTCGAGTTGGTGACGTAGTCGGCGCGGATCAGGCTGGGCAGGCGCCCCGGTCCGAACCGCCCGGGAACCACCGCGTCGGGGTCGCTCCCCCACCCGCACGCGGCGCGGCTGCCGTCGAGGATCACCATGCCGATGTTCGGTCCGGTGCCGCACTGGGCCTGCAACGCGTCGGTGACGTGCGGAACCACCTGGATGTCTCCGTAGTAGGTGGTGCCCGTGGCGTCTGCTGCGAGGGTGTTCACCCATGGCAGGCCCAGATGGCGCACGAGTGCGGTGCGCAGCTCGGACACACTGCGAGCGTGGCCGATGGCCAGCCACTGGTCGATCGTCCGCAGGTTGTCCGCGTTGGCGTCGTGCAGGACGTAGGCGGTCGTGGCCGACCATTCCAGCGGACCGGGGTCTTCCAGCACCGGCCCATCCGCAGTGCCATACAGGGTCCTCGTGACCGACGTGATGCTGCCGTCGCTCTGGCGCACGGACACGGTCACCGGCTGCGGGGTCATGTGTCGCACCTGACCATCCACCAGGTAGCTGGTGGGATCACCCGGCACGAGACTGAGTTTGGTGAGGGTCGCCGTCTGTGCCTCGGCGGCCGTGTGTGTCCAGCCCAGCCGGTCATTGTGGCCGATGACGACCACCGGCAGGCCGGACAACGCGGCCCCGCTGACGTTCAGCTCCCCGGGAATGGTCAGCTGCTGCTGGTAGAAACGCCAGTCGTCCAGCCACTGGAAGTGCGGATTGCCCAGCACCATCCCGGTCCCGCCGGTGGTCGCCGCCCGGCCCAGCCCAATACCGTTGCTGCCCGGGGATTGTTCGGTGCGCTGCGCCCGAACCGGTGCCGTGGCCTGGACAGCGGCGCCGGGTGGCTGCGCGGACACGATCGGTTCCTGCATCGCCTCGCCACCGGTGAACTCCACGACCTGGTAGGTGCGTCGCCACACGTCGAGCTCGGTGATCGGCCGCACCCAGCCCGCGCCCCGGCACGCCGGATCGGGCATGTTCGCCACGCCTTTCTCGGCCAGGTAACGGTTGTAGCCGGCCACATAGCCACGCACCAGGTCCCGCGCCTGCTGCGACGGGCCTTGCGGGGCGGCCAGCAATCGCTCGACCACCCGGGACTGGTTGACCCGCTGGTGGTAGAGGTCGCTGACCAGGTTGTCGTCGCCGCTGGCGCTGACCGCGTCCGGGCCGAACCACCGTGACCGCTCAGCCGACAGCGTCACCACGATGTCGGCCATCACGCAGGCGTTGTCCTCGGCGAACGCATACCCGAGTCCCAGCCCGAGCCCTCGGTAGTCCGCCGCGAGAATGTGCGGGATCCCGTACGACGTCCGCCGCACGACCGCGCCCTGTGCGGGACTGGCATCCGCGACAGGTAAACACAGCGCCGAAACTGCTGCCAGCGCAAGACATAACGCACCCCAGTGCCGGATCATTGGTGTCCTTTCTGGACTATTCGTTGTGCAGGACGGCGGCGATCGACGTCCGGGCCGCGCTTCGGGCCGGGACGAACGCGCCGAGAACGGCGATGACGATGCCCGCGAGGGCGAGCAGAACGAGCTCCGGAGCGCGGTAGACGTCCATGAACACGTCGATGGCGTCGGCCTGGCCCGCGTGCGCCATGGCCGGGACGACCAGCTGGTGCATGGCGACCCCGATGGGCACGCCGATCAGGCCACCGGCCACGCCCAGCGCGCCCATGGAGGTCACCATCATCACCGTGACCTGGCGCGGGGTCATCCCGATCGACTTGAGCATGCCCAGGTCGCGGCGGCGTTCACGGGCGTTGAGCAGGACGGTGTTGAACACGCCGAGCGCCGCGACGGTACCGAGCAGCAATGTCAGGGCCACGGCGGCGCCGATGATGATCACCGCCGTCGACGATGTGCCGTCTCGCGGGGGTAACGCCTGCAGCCCAGGGTCTTTGGCCTGCACGGCGGTCACATAAGCCTGCTGGTCGGTGCCGGGGGTGAGCTTGACCTGATAGGACTCGGCGCGCGTGCCCGGTGCGAGTGCGTCGAGGGTCTGCCAGGAGGCGAAGATCTGGTCGGCGTTGTTGGTCAGCACGATCCCGACGATCCACACCTGTGCCCGGTTTCCACGCAGCTCCACGGTGATGGTGTCGCCGACCTTGAACCCGCGCTGGTTGAGGAACCTCGACGGCGCCACCACCTGGCCGGGGCCGTCCGGCCAGTGCCCGGTCAGCACCCGCGGGCCGAGGACGGTGGTGTCGCCCCGGTAGAAGTAGATCGTGGTGTTCTGGCTGCCCCCGGCCACCTGAGCCTCGACCTCGGACTCCGCCATCACGTTCGCCGTGCCCGGTAACGACCGCAGCATCGCCTCGTCGTCGGCATCACTCAACTTGGCCGCCGCCGGGCCGGTGCCCTGAGGTGCGACCGGCACGGGAAGACCCTCCGGTCGCCCGGCTAACAGGTCGACCCGGTCGGTGTACGACGGCCGGACCGCGTCGTTGTAGGCGGTCATCGACATCGTCACGCCGACGGCCAGCGTCACGGTCATCACGCCGAGCACGACGGCCGCCAGCGTCAGGACGCTGCGCGCCGGCCGGGCGAACGGCACGCCGAGACCGAGGCTGACCGAGCGCGGCAACCTGGTGCCGCTGAGCCGCCGCTGGATCCGCAGCGCCCGCCCGATGCGCTGGGTGCTGCCCGCACTGATCGCCTGCGCGGCCGACAACCGGCGCGCCCGCAGCGCGGGAACCAGCGCGGCCAACGCGACCAGAGCGGGCATCCCCAGCAGCGCGACGACGTACACCCACGGCGCGAAGCTGATGTCGCTCAGCCCGAAACCCTCGACCGCGTCCTGCACGATCGGCCGCGTGAAGAGGTTGCCGGTGACCGTGCCGAGCACACAGCCGATGACCGACGGGATCGACACCATCACCAGGTAGACCGCCATCACCTGGTTGGAGGTGAAGCCGAGCGCCTTGAGCACCCCGATGTGCCGGAAGCCCGCCACCACCGCGCCGCTGACCACGTTGGCGACGATCAGCACCGCGACCGTGAGGCCGAGGATGCCGAAGATCATCAGGAACGGGATGAACACGCCCAGCTCGGAGGTGGCCTTGTCCTTGACCGTGAGGTACGACAACGAACCCAGCAACGCGTCCGGCGTCAGCCCGGAGGTCACCGCGGCCTCCCCCGCGCTGATCTCGGCCGCCGTCCCGGCCGCGGCGAACCGGTACAGCATCTGGAAAGCGTTCGGCTGTAAGGCTTTCACCTGGTCGGGAGTCACCCAGGCATCGGCGGATCCGCTCACCGAGTAGGCGAGCCCGACGACGGTCAGGGTGGGACGCCCGTGGAGGGCGATCCGCGACCCGACGGTGATCCGGCCGCCGGTGCCCGGGGCGCGGTTGAGCACGATCTCGCCGGGTCCGGTCGCCCACCGGCCCCGCCAGATGTTCAGCCGGTCGACCGGGCCGCTGGGATCGGCGCGGCCGACTGTCGTCAACGTGCCCAGGAAGACATCGCTCGACGACGTGTCCAGAGTGGCCTGTCCGAACGGTCCGGCCGCCGCCTGAGCCGCGGTGGCGGCCTGGGTGAGCTGGGTGCCGGACACCTTGGCCTGGTCGAACGCGGCCACCACGTGGGCGCCGTTCTGCTCGGCGAAGGCACGGTCGAACGGCGCGGACGCCGAGTCGAGCAGCCCGACCGCCATCAGGATCGTCGCGGTGGACACCCACACCACCACACCGATCACGATCGTCTGCAGCTTGCGCCGCCGCACTGCCGCACGCGCGGCCCGCCACACCGCGCTCATGGGGTGCCCTCCCAGCTGCTCTCACTCGCGATCCGACCATCCACATCGACCATCCGGCTCGCCCACCGCGAAGCCCGCCACACCGCGCTCACGGGGTCCGCTCCAGGCTGTTCTCGCCGGCGATCCGGCCGTCCACGACGTCGATCACCCGGCTGGCGCACCGGGTGGCCAGCCGCTCGTCGTGGGTGACCAGCAGCAGCGTCTGGCCGAACTGGTTGAGGTCGAGCAGCAGGTCCATCACCTGTTCGCCGGACCGGCTGTCCAGTGCGCCGGTCGGCTCGTCGGCCAGCAGCAGGGCCGGCCGGTTCATCAGCGCCCGCGCGACCGCGACCCGCTGCCGCTCCCCGCCGCTGAGCTGGGCCGGGTAGATGTTCCTGCGGTCGGCGATGCCCAGCTCGCCGAACAGCTCCAGCGCGCGGCTGCGGGCCTGCCCGGCCTTGGTCCCGGTCAGCTGCGCGGCCAGCGCCACGTTGTCCAACGCGGACAGATCGTCGAGCAGGTTGAAGAACTGGAAGATCATGCCGATCCGTCGGCGGCGGAACAGCGCGAGCCCGGTCTCGTTCAGCGTGCCCAGGTCGGTGCCGTGCACCAGCACCGATCCGGACGTCGGCCGGTCCAGGCCGGCGACCATGTTCAGCAGCGTGGACTTGCCGCTGCCGGACGGCCCCATCACCGCGACGGCCTCCCCGGCCCGGATCCTCAGCGACACCCCGTCCAGCGCGACCGAGTCGCTGTACTCCTTGCGCACGGCCGTCAGCTCGACGACCACTTCCTCACTCCGCATGACCACAATCCTGCGCAGTGCCAGCCCCGGGAACATCAGTCCGGGGAGGTAACCGCTCGATGGTGGTCATCCCGTGGATGTAGTCACTGCATCCGGGGGCTGATGCGCGGCACCGGGCGCTCTGGGACAGTGAACGTGTGTGGGAGCTCGGCGCCGGTTGGCTGATCGTGGCCGCGGCCGCCTGTCTGGCCGCCGCGGTCCTCGCGGCACGCCTCGCCAAGGCCAAGCGGGCCTACACCCGGGCGGTGGAGGAACGTGGCTGGCTGCTCGAGCGGGAGCGGGAAAGCGCGGCCCGCAACGCGGTCGGCGCCGAACGCGCCCGGATCGCCCGGGAGCTGCACGACATCGTCAGCCACAACGTGAGCGTCATGGTGGTGCAGGCCGGGGCCGCCCGCCAGGTGCTCACGACCCAGACGGATGACGCGGCAGAAGCGTTGCTGGCGCTGGAATCCGCCGGGCGGGACACGATGACCGAGCTGCGGCACATGCTCGGCCTGCTCGCGCCGGCGACCGATGGCGAGGATCCGGACCGGCTCTCGCCGCAGCCCAGCCTCGGCCGGCTCAGCGCGCTGATCGACCGGATCTGTTTCGCCGGGCTGCCGGTCGAGGTCCGCATCTCCGGCGAGCCGCGGCCGCTGCCGTCCGGTGTGGACCTCACCGCGTACCGGATCATCCAGGAGGCGCTGACCAACGCGCTCAAACACGGCGACGGGCAGAGTGCCGAGGTGACAGTGCGGTACGCGGACCACTACCTGCGAGTCGAGGTGCTCAACAGCGGCCCGAGCGTGCTGTCCGGGACAGCCGGTGCGAACCGGGACACCGGTGAGGGGCGTGGGTTGCTGGGGTTGCGGGAGCGGGTGGCGGTGCTCGGCGGCGACCTGGACGCCCGGCGGCGGCTCGGCGGTGGATTCCGCGTGCGGGCCCGGATTCCCCTCGAGCGGCCATGAACGCACCCCGGGTCGTCATCGCCGACGACCAGGCCCTCGTGCGCATCGGCTTCCGCATGATCCTGACCTCGGGCGGCATCGACGTCGTCGGCGAGGCCGCGGACGGCGCCGAGGCCGTGGCCGCCGTCCGCGAGCTGCGGCCCGATGTCGTGCTGATGGACATCCGGATGCCCGGCCTGGACGGTCTGCAGGCGACCGAGCGGCTGCTCGCGGGGCCACGGGCGCCGCGCGTGCTCATCCTCACCACCTTCGATCTGGACGAGTAC
>CBIMJO010000546.1:0-6696 GCA_966244135.1 uncultured Actinocrispum sp.
GCCTGTCGAGGGCGAGCGAACCTGGCAGGGCACGGTCCTGATCACCGGTGGGACGGGTGCGCTGGGTTCGGCGATCGCCCGCCATCTCGTGACGGCTCATGGCGTCCGGTCGCTCGTCCTGGCCAGCCGGCAGGGCATCGATGCACCTGGGGCATCCGGACTCCGGACCGAGCTGGCCAAGCAGGGCGCTGTGGTGCGGTTCGCCGGCTGCGACGTGTCCAGAAAGGACGCTCTCGAGGGTCTCTTCGCGGACCACATGATCTCGGCCGTGGTGCACGTCGCCGGAATCGCCGACAACGCGATGATCGAAGCACTGACCCCGCAGCAGATCGATGCCGTGCTGTCGGCGAAGGCGGATGCCGCGTGGCACTTGCACGAGCTGACCCGCGATATCGACCTGGACGCCTTCGTGCTGGTCTCCTCGGCGGCGGCGGTGCTTCCCACTGCCGGGCAGGCGAACTACGCGGCCGCCAACATGTTCCTGGACGCCCTTGCCGCCCAACGGCGAGCCCAAGGCCTGCCAGCGACTTCCTTGGCCTACGGCATGTGGGACATCGCCGGTGGGATGTCGGGGTCGTTGACCCGGGCCGACCGCGACCGGATGCGCAAATCGGGCCTCGACGCATTGCCCGTGCCGGAGGCGTTGGCGATGTTCGACGCGGCCGGTGAGGCATCCGTCGTCCCCGTCCGGATCGACCGGGCCGGACTGCGCAAGCGTGACCGGGTTCCGGCGGTGCTCCGGGGAATGGCCCAGGGTCCCCGGATGGCCACCGGGAAGCTGCGTGAGCGGGTCGCCGGAATGCCGGCGGACCAACGGGACCGGGTCGTGCTGGACATCGTCCGGGCTCATGTGGCGTCGGTTCTCGGTCATCCGTCCGGCTCGGCCATCGATCCCGAGCGGGCGTTCACCCAGCTCGGGTTCGACTCGGCCGCGTCGGTCGAACTGCGCGACCAGCTGACCACCGCGACCGGGCTGCGGTTGCCGGCGACGCTGACCTTCGATCATCCCACCGCGAAGGCGGTGACCGACCTGATCGTGGCCGGGTTCGCCGAACCCGAGCAGACCCTGCTGTCCGAACTGGACAAGCTCGAGTCCGTGCTCGAGGCCGCCGCGGTGAGCCAGGACGAGCACGCGGAAGTGGTTCGGCGGCTGCGGTCCATGGCCGCCACGTGGGTGGAGCCGGAGGACGCGGTGATCACCCGTGAGGACATCGAGTCCGCCGCGGCGGAACAGATCTTCGAGATCCTGGACCAGGATCAGCGCTGAGGATTTCCCTTGCCGGGCATGAGGAATTCACATCACTCGATAAGGGTGCCGGTCGCGCGCTGAGGGGTTGGCGGTGAAAGTCACCCCCAGTAGCGTGAGAATTGTTTTCCCGGAGGCGAGGGGACGTGGTCGCGATGGGCGACGAGGAGGTGCTGCTCGGCTACCTCAAGCGGGCCACCGCCGACCTCCTCGACACCCGGGAACGCCTGGCCGCGCTCGAGCGTGGCGCTGTGTCGACGGCGGTGCCGATCGCCATCGTCTCGATGAGCTGCCGCTACCCCGGAGCCGCGACACCCGAACAGCTCTGGGAGCTGATCGCGGCCGGAACCGATGTCATTTCCGGGTTTCCGGCCGGCCGCGGCTGGCCCGACGATGTCGACACCGTCACCAGCAGTAGCGGCTTCCTCTCCGACCATGGGCAGTTCGACGCTGCATTCTTCGACATCGGCCCGGACGAGGCCCGTGCCATGGACCCACAACAGCGCCTGCTCCTGGAGCTGTCTTGGGAGGCCATCGAACGAGCGGGCATCAATCCTTTGTCGCTCAAGGGGAGTTCGACCGGCGTCTACGCGGGCGTGATGTACCGCGACTACGCCATGGGCCGCCAGCCTGGCAGCGTCAGTGGTGGCAGCCTGGTCACCGGTCAGGTCGCCTACACCCTGGGCCTGGAAGGCCCAGCGATCACGGTCGACACCGCGTGTTCGTCCTCTTTGGTCGCTCTGCATCTGGCTGCGCAGGCCCTGCGGCGGGGTGAGTGCTCGCTGGCTCTGGCTGGTGGGGTCACCGTGATGGCGACTCCGGACATGCTGGTGTATCTCGGTTCGCAGGGTGGGCTGTCGGTGGACGGCCGCTGCAAGGCGTTCTCCGCGACTGCTGACGGGATGGGCTGTTCCGAAGGCGCTGGTCTAGCGCTGTTGGAGCGGCTGTCTGATGCGCGGCGACACGGGCACCCGGTGTTGGCCGTGTGGCGAGGTTCAGCGGTGAACCAGGATGGTGCTTCCAATGGGATGTCCGCGCCCAACGGCCCCTCGCAGCAGCGGGTGATCAAGGCCGCGCTCAAGGACGCCGGTCTGTCCACTGAGGACGTTGATGTCGTGGAGGCACACGGCAGCGGCACCATCCTGGGTGACCCGATCGAAGCCCAGGCCGTGCTGGCCACCTACGGTCAGGACCGCACGGCACCGATCTGCCTGGGCTCGGTGAAGTCCAACCTCGGCCACGCGCAAGCCGCGGCGGGCATCGCGGGTGTGATCAAGATGGTCCAGGCCATCCGGCACAAGCTCATGCCCCAGACGCTGCACCTCGACGCACCGACACCACACGTCGACTGGTCCGCTGGCTCGGTCCGGCTGCTCGCCCGGAACCGGCCCTGGCCACAGAATGGCCGCCCTCGGCGTGCTGCCGTGTCCTCGTTCGGGATCAGCGGGACCAACGCGCATCTGATCATCGAGCAGGCCGAGGCGGAACCGCAGGCCACCGGATCGTGTCGGTTGTCAGTGATTCCGTGGATCCTGTCCGCACGATCCCCGCAAGCGCTCGCGGCCCAGGCCGATCAACTGTCCAACGTGGATGGCGACCCGGCTGACATTGGCTTCTCACTGGGGGCTCGGGCGAGTTTCGAACACCGGGCCGCGGTCGTGGGAAGCAACCGGGAAAGCCTCGACCACGGGCTCCTGGCGCTGGCTCAAGGACGGCCCGCTCCGAACGTCCTGCAGAGTTCCGGCAAGCCTGGGCTGACGGCGTTCCTGTTCACGGGCCAAGGATCGCAGCGGCTGGGTATGGGACGCGGGCTGTACGGGGCCTTCCCACAGTTCGCCGTCGCCTTCGACTCGGTCGTTGATGAACTGGGCAAACATCTCGACCGGCCACTGCGCGAGGTGCTCTGGGGCGACGACGAAGACCTGTTGAACCAGACTCGGTTCACCCAGGCCGGGGTCTTCGCGTTCGAGGTCGCGCTCTACCAGTTGCTGCGATCCTGGGGGATCCGGCCGGACTTCGTTGCCGGGCACTCGCTGGGTGAGCTGGCCGCAGCACATGTGGCCGGTGTGTTCACGTTGGCGGAGGCGGCCATGCTGGTGGCCACGCGCGGAAGGCTCATGCAGGCCTTGCCCTTAGGCGGGGCCATGATCGCGGTGCAGGCTGCCGAGGACGAAGTGCTGCCGTTCGTCGATGACGATGTCAGCATCGCGGCGGTGAATGGTCCGGAAGCCGTTGTGCTGTCGGGCATCGAAGAGGCGGTCGGGTTCGTGGCGGCGAAGTTCGCCGCGATGGGCCGGAAGACGACCAGGCTAAGGATCTCGCACGCCTCGCACTCGATTCTGATGGAACCCATGCTGACCGAGTTCCGGGTCGCCGCCCAGAGCATTCGGTACGCGCGGCCGGAGATTCCGGTTGTGTCCACTGTGACCGGTTCACTGAGCGCAAGCGTTGTCATCCCGGAGTACTGGGTGTGGAACGTGCGGCAGACCGTCCGGTTCGCGGACGCCGTCCGGACACTGTCCGAGGAGGGTGTGACGACGTTCGTCGAGCTTGGTCCGGACCGGGCGCTGTGCGCGATGGGGTCCGACTGCGTTGACGGGACGTTCATTCCAGTACAACGTAAGGACAGCGGCGAGGAGCGTGAACTCGTGACGGCCGTGGCCACGGCGTTCGTGCATGGTGTCGAGGTCGACTGGGCGAGGGTGTTCGAAGGTGCTCGCCGGGTTGATCTGCCCACGTATCCGTTCCAGCGTCAGCGTTACTGGCTGGATGCGGTGGTGGAGCCGGTCGAGGTTGGGCCCGCGCCGCGGTTCGAGGCGTTCGACCTGGTGATGGCGCAGGTAGCCGCGGTGCTCGGGTATGAGTCGACTGCTGAGGTCGACCCGGACCGGCCGTTGCGGGAGCTGGGACTGGACTCAATGGCCATTGTGGACTTGCGCAACCGGCTGGCCGAGGTCACTGGGCGGCTGCCCGCCACAGTGATGTTCGACCACCCGACGGTCCGGGCATTGGCCGCGTTCCTGGCCGGCGAGCGACCGGCCACTGTGGATCTGGCGAGCGACGATGAGTTGTTCGAGGAACTGGACGAGCTGGGGATCTCGTAACCGGGGGTGGGATGGATGACCGACGAGGACAAACTCCGGGAGTACCTCAGGCGCGCGACCGCTGACCTGCGCCGGCTGCGGGAACCGGTCGCCATCATCGGCATGGCCTGCCGCTTCCCCGGCGGCGTCGAGTCCCCAGGGGATCTGTGGACCCTCGTCGCCACTGGCACCGACGCCATCTCCAGTAGTCCACCCGATCGCGGCTGGTCCGAGGCGTACCAGGGCGGGTTCCTGTCCGGCGCTGGACTGTTCGACGCGGACCTGTTCAAGATCACCGCCCGCGAAGCCCGCGAAATGGATCCGCAGCAACGGCTCCTCCTGGAGGCTGCCTGGGAGGCGGTGGCCCGGGCAGGCATCGACCCGGCCTCACTGCGCGGCAGCCGGACCGGGGTCTTCGCCGGGGTGAGCTACCAGAACTACCCGACCGAGAACTTCGCCGGGGCAATGACCAGCGTGGCATCCGGCCGGGTCGCCTACGTTCTGGGCCTCGAAGGCCCAGCGATCACCGTCGACACCGCGTGTTCGTCCTCTTTGGTCGCTCTGCACCTCGCGGTCCGGGCGGTCCGGTCGGGGGAGTGTTCGCTCGCCCTGGCCGGGGGCGCGGCCGTGATGTCCACTCCGGACTCGTTCAGCGGCTTCGACATGCTGGCACCCGACGGCCGGTGCAAGTCGTTCTCGGCGGACGCCGACGGAACGGTCTGGTCCGAAGGCGTGGGCATGGTCCTGGTCGAGCGCCTTTCGGCGGCCGAACGCAACGGACATCCCATCCTCGCGGTCATCCGCGGCTCCGCGGTCAACTCCGACGGCGCCTCCAACGGTCTCACCGCGCCGAACGGCCTGGCGCAGCAGAAGGTCATCCACCAGGCACTCGCCGACGCACGGTTGGCCGCCGGCGATATCGACGCGGTCGAGGCCCACGGCACCGGGACGGAACTCGGCGACCCGGTCGAAGGTCAGGCGCTGGAAGCAGTCTTCGCCGAGCGCGATCGGCCGTTGTACCTGGGCTCGCTCAAGTCGAACATCGGCCACGCGCAGGCGGCGGCGGGCATCGGCGGGGTCATCAAGATGGTCCAGGCCATGCGGCACGGCGTCCTGCCCCGCACCCTGCACGTCGACGAACCCTCGCCGCACATCGACTGGGCGAAGGTCGAGCTGCTCACGGCGCCCGTCGACTGGCCCAGACCACGACGAGCGGGGATCTCGTCCTTCGGCTACAGCGGCACCAACGCCCATGTGATCATCGAGGACGTCGAAACACCGGGCATTCCCATCCCGCCACCTGTCTTCCGTCGCCGCCACTACTGGAGCACGCCGGTGGAGAGCACGGACGCGCTGCGGCACAGGGTCGTCTGGCAACCGGTCTCGGGCACCGTCCGCGGTACCTTCGCCATTGTCACCGCAGGTCAGCGCGATCTGGCCGAGCGGATCGCGGCCGATCTGACCTGCAGGGGCGCTGGGGTGCGGTTCGACGACCTCGATGGCGCCGATGGCGTGATCTCGCTGCTGCCGTTGTGCCGCCCGATCAGTGAGACGTTTGAGCTGATCAAGGCCGGGATGCCGCTCTGGTGTGTCACGTCGGGCGCGGTCGCGGTCGATGAGACCGAGAAAGTTGATCCCGCCCAGGCGGCTTACCTGGGGCTGGGCCGGGTCATCGACATCGCCGGGGGTCCACAGGGGATCGTTCTCGTTGATCAGCCGGTTGCCGTGCGTCACAACGGTGTTTTCGTTCGTAAGGTCGTTCCGGCGCCGTTGAGTTCTGTGCAGCGGCGGCCGGACTGGCGGGGAACGACGCTGATCACGGGCGGGACGGGCGCGCTCGGCCGGCACGTGGCCCGCATGCTGGCCGACGACGGCGCCGAACACCTGGTGCTGGTCGGCCGGACCGCCCGCGAGGTGCCCGATTTCGGGACCAGAGTGACCGTCAAAGCCTGCGATGTCCGGGACAAGGCCGCTCTCGCGGCACTCCTGGCCGAATGCGACGTCAACGCGGTGTTCCATCTCGCAGGGATGGCGCGGACGGATGTCTGGGGCGCGAAGGTCCTCGGCGCCCAGCACTTGGACGAGCTGCTCGACCGGCCGCTGGAGGCGTTCGTGCTGTTCTCCTCCGACGCCACGATCGCGAACCGGCCCGGGCAGACCGAGTACGCCTGCGCCAACGCGTTCCTCGACGGGCTTGCCCAGCGGCGCCGGGCTCGTGGGCTCCGGGCGACCTCGATCGCCTGGGGTGCTTGGGACTGCGGGATGGTCGACGAGAGGCTCAAGGCCTACCTGACGAAGGCCGGGACGCCACCGATGCGGCCCGCGACCGCGATCCAGGCGCTCCGGGAGATCCTCGCCCGCGACGAA
>CBIMJO010000547.1:0-6694 GCA_966244135.1 uncultured Actinocrispum sp.
TGATCAACGCAGGGTGCGCCACACCCGAGGCGAGCGCTGCCAGGGCATCCGCAGTCAGAGCGACCGCGCGGTGCTCGAACCTGGTGCGCGCGGCCAAAGTGCTGGCAATATCAGCTGTGACGGCTTCGATCGTCACGAGCTGCTGTGCCTGCTCGCGAAGGGCCTTCTCAGACTTGGCGGAAAGGACTAAAGGGGGCGTGCCGTCGGCCGGGTCGATCCGGGACTGCTCCGGGCCCTGCTCGATGATGACGTGCGCGTTGGTGCCGCTGATGCCGAACGACGACACCGCTGCCCGGCGCGTCTCCGACACCCAGTCCTGATCCGATGTCAGCAGCCGCACGGACCCGTCCGACCAGTCCACGTGCGGGGTGGGGTCCTGCGCGTGCAGGGTCCGGGGGAGGACCCCGTGCCGCATGGCCATGACCATCTTGATCACGCCACCCACACCGGCCGCGGCCTGCGAGTGGCCGATGTTGGACTTCAACGACCCCAACCACAAGGGGCGCTCGGCGTCATGCGCGCGTCCGTAGGTGGCAAGCAGGGCGTCGGCCTCGATCGGATCGCCGAGAGTGGTGCCCGTGCCGTGGGCCTCGACCGCGTCGACGTCCGAAGCGGACAGTCGTGCGTTCGCAAGTGCCTGGCGGATCACGCGTTGCTGCGAAGGTCCGTTGGGGGCGGTGAGGCCGTTGGAGGCGCCGTCCTGGTTGATGGCCGTACCTCGGACGATCGCCAGGACCTCGTGGCCGGCGCGTTCGGCCTCGGACAGGCGCATCAGCAACAGCATGCCCACGCCCTCGGCCCACGCGGTTCCGTTGGCATCAGCGGAGAACGCCCGGCAGCGCCCGTCCGGCGACAACCCGCGCTGGCGGCTGAACTCCACGAACATGCCGGGCGAAGACATGATCGCCGCGCCACCGGCGAGGGCGTGCGTGCACTCACCTTGCCGCAGAGCCTGAACGGCCACATGCAGGGCGACCAAGGAGGACGAGCACGCGGTGTCGACGGTGACGGCCGGTCCCTCCAGGCCGAACGCGTAGGCGATCCGGCCGGACGCGACGCTGGCGGTGTTGCCGGTCAACAGGTAGCCGTCGTGGCCTTCGGCGGCTTCGTGCAGGCGAGGTCCGTAGTCCTGGGACATCGCCCCGACGAACACACCGATCTGCCCGCCCCGCGCGGCATCCGCGGTGATCCCCGCGCGTTCCAGTGCCTCCCAGGAGGTCTCCAGCAGGAGCCGTTGCTGCGGGTCCATCGCGGCGGCCTCACGCGGGCTGATCCCGAAGAACGCCGGGTCGAACAGGTCCGCGTCGTGCAGGAAACCACCGTGCCGGGCGTAACTCTTGCCGGAGCGGTCCGGGTCGGCGTCGTACAACGCCTCGATGTCCCAGCCGCGGTTGGTGGGAAAGCCCGTGATCGCGTCGGTTCCGGTGGCCACGAGCCGCCACAGGTCCTCCGGCGACCGCACGTCACCCGGGTACCGGCAGCTCATCGCCACGATCGCGATCGGCTCATCGCTGACCACTGCGGCCGGGACGAAGTCGTCCGTCGCACCACCGGCCAGCTCGGCCTCGAGGAACTCGACCACCTTGCCAGGAGTCGGGTAGTCGTACAGCAGCGCGGCAGGCAGCCGCAACCCGGTCGCCTCACCAAGCCGGTCGCGCAGTTCGACCGCGGTCAGCGAGTCCAGCCCGAGGTCCTTGAACGTCCTTGCCACCTCGACGGTGTCCGTGGTGACGTGGCCCAGGACAACCGCGACTGTCGTGCGGACCAGGTCGACCAGGTCCATCGCCGCAACAGCGGGTCGTTCTACAGTGGACTGCTCGCCCAGCCAGTACCGGGCGCGCTGGAAGGCGTACGTGGGCAGTTTGATCCGGCTCGCCCCGGTGAACATCGGCGCAAAGTCCACCCGCGCGCCACTCGAGTGGGCCACGCCGAGCGCGCTGACGAACGACAGCGCCTCCGGCCGGTCCCGGCGCAGTGCGGCCGTCACCGTGGCCTCGCCGACACAGTCGCGGACCATCGCGGTGAGCACGCCATCAGGGCCCAGTTCGACGAACGTCGTCACACCGAGGTCGTGCAGGGTCTGGACGCCCTCGTGGAACCGCACCGTGCCACGGATGTGCCGAACCCAGTACTCCGGCGTCAGCAGCTCATCTCCGGCCCGCGCACCGGTCACATTGGACACAACGGGAATGCCTGGCTCGTGGAACGTGCATCTGGCCGCGACCTTGCGGAACTCGTCGAGAGCGCTGTCCATGTGCGCGGAGTGGAAGGCGTGGCTGACCCGGAGCCGACGGGTGCGGTGTCCACGCTCACGCCAGATCTCCTGCACCGCGAGCGCGGCTGCCTCGTCGCCGGAGATGACCGTCGCTTGTGGTCCGTTGATCGCCGCGATGTCCACGCCCTCGACGAGCGTCTCACGGACATCGTCAGCGGGAGCCTCGATGGACACCATCGCGCCACCGGACTGGGCCGCCTGCATCAACCTGCCCCGCGCGGACACCAAAGCGCACGCATCCGCCAGGGACAACACTCCCGACACGTGGGCCGCGGCGAGTTCGCCGACCGAGTGGCCGATCAAGTAGTCCGGTTCCAGCCCGAAGTGCCGGGCGAGCCGGAACAACGCGACCTCGATGGCGAACAACGCCGTCTGGGCATGGGCCGTCTGGTCCACAAGGGACGCGTCATCGCCCCAGACGACATCGCGCAGGTTCCCAGGCAGCAGAGCGAAGATCTCGTCCAGCGCCTCGGCGAAGACCGGGAACGCCGAGTACAGCTCACGGCCCATCCCGAGCCGCTGGCTGCCCTGACCGGTGAACAGGAACGCCAGCTTGCCTTCACCAGCAGTGCCTCGCACGACATTGGCCGCTGCGCCACCGCTCGCCAAAGCGGCAAGACCCTGTCGCAGTTCCGAAGCATCGGTGGCGACGACGACGGCTCGTTCCTCGAAAGCCGTCCGGTTGTGCACAAGGGACGAGCCCAGCTCCGCGATCTCCGCTGTGTCCAAGGCTTCCAGCAGCCGGCTGGCCTGAGCCCGCAGCGCCGGAACCGTCTGCCCGGACACGGGAACCGCGATCACCGGACCGGTCGCGCCCACCGGCTGCCGCCGCGAGGCGGGCGGTTCGGTGACGACCATGTGGCAGTTCGTGCCGCCCATGCCGAACGAGCTCACCCCGGCGATGAGGGGCCGGTCCGCGGCGGGCCACTCCGTCAACTCCTGCTGCACCCGCAGGTTCAACCGGTCCATCGGGATCGCGGGGTTGGGGGTCTCGTAGTTCAGGCTCGGCGGCAGCTCGCGGTGGTGGATGCTCAGCGCGGTCTTGAGCAGGCCGACGATGCCCGCCGCGCCCTCCAGGTGGCCGACGTTGGTCTTGGCCGAACCGACCAGCAGGGGCGCGGTGCGCTCGGACGAGATGGCATTGCCCAGGGCGGTGGCCTCCAGCGGGTCGCCGACCTTCGTCCCGGTCCCGTGCAGCTCCACGTACTGGACGTCGTCCGGCCGCACGCGGGCCTTCTCGTGGGCGATGTGGATGACCTGCTGCTGTGCCACCGGGTTCGGCACGGTCAGGCCGTCGGTGGCGCCGTCGTTGTTGACCGCGCTGCCCCGGATCACGCAGTAGATCGGGTCGCCGTCGAGAATGGCCTGGCACAACGGTTTCAGCACGACCGCGCCGCCGCCCTCGCCCCGCACATAGCCGTTGGCCCGGGCATCGAAGGTGTAGCAACGGCCGTCGGGCGACAGGCCACCGAACTTCGCGGCTCCCGCGGTGCTTTCCGGCACGAGGTTCAGGTTCACGGCGCCCGCGATGGCCAGGTCGCACTCGCCGCGCCGAATGCTCTCGCAGGCGGTGTGCACGGCGACCAGGCCGGAGGACTGGGCACTGTCGACGGTCAGGCTCGGGCCGTGCAGGCCGAGCGTGTAGGAGACGCGGTTGGCGATGATGCCGCGGTGCAGGCCGGTGACGGTGTGCGCGGTGATCGCCTCGACGCCGCCGCGGTAGAGCAGAGTCGCGTAGTCGTCCCAGATCGCGCCGACCACGACCGCGGTGCTCGTGCCGCGCAGCCGGGCCGGCACGATCCCGGCATCCTCCAGGGCCTCCCAGCTCAGCTCCAGCATCAGCCGCTGCTGCGGGTCCATCGCGGTCGCCTCGCGCGGCGAGATCCCGAAGAACGCCGGGTCGAAGTCGCCGACCCCGTCGACGAACCCGCCGTACCGGGTCTCCGGGCCGCGCAGCAGGCCCGCGTCCCACCGCCCGGCCGGGACCTCGGTGATGGCGCTGGTCCCGGTGCTCAGCAGCCGCCAGAACGCCTCGGGATCGGGCGCCCCCGGCAGCCGGCAGGCGAGTCCGACCACCGCGACCTGGTCGTCAATACCGGCTGACATCACCCTTCGCACCGCCCTCTGTCATGAGCCGAACTTCTGCTCGTCCAGCGTCGGGCAGCGGGCTAACCCATCACTTTGCGGGTTCTAAAGGGATCAGAAGCGCGCGGGCACCCTGGTCAGCATCGCGGACACCTTGCGCAGCAACGCGGTGGACTGCTCCTTCACGAAGAAGTGCCCACCCGGCAGCACATGCAGGTCGCTCGGGCCGCCCGCGTGCCGCTGCCACTCGCCGACCTGGTCCACGAGCACCATGGTGTCGGCCGAACCTGCGAACAGGTCCATCGGGCACGGCACGCCCACGGTGTCCCGGTACGGGTTGGTCTCGCAGATCGCCAGGTCGTCGCGGACCATCGCGGTGGCCGCGGCGAGCCATTCCGGATAGCGCAACAAGGTCGAGGACATCCCGCCGAACCCGACCAGCATCCGGCCCAGCTCCTCGTCGGACAGCCGGATGGCGTCGCTCAGCACGATGGGCAGGTGCGGCGCCCGGGCCGCGCCGATCATCAGCCGATCCGGCAGCCGCCCGCCGGTGGCCATCCGCCTGCGGGTCAAGGCATGCGCGATGAACGCGCCCATGCTGTGCCCGTAGAACGCGTACGGCTCATCCAGCCATGGCCCGAGATTCTGCGTCAGAACATCTATCAGGCGGGTCATGTCGGTCAGTCGTGGTTCGCGGGTCCGGTTCTCCCGGCCGGGCAACTGGATCGGCACGACCGACACCGAGCTGCCCAGAAACGCCTGCCAGTCGGCGAACGTGGACGCGGCACCGCCGGCGTGGTGGAAGCAGAACAACCGGACCGCCGCGTGACGGTCCGGTGTGCTGGCGAAGTAGGGGGTCATCGGCGTATCGCCCTCCTGAGTCGTAACACTGCCAGCAGGGCGCTGAGCACCGCGCGCTGCGGTAGGTTGCCGCCCCGCATGGCCAGGACGGACCGGACCGTCCACAGCCGGGACTCGTCGACGTGCGCGGGGGAGCCGTGCACGTCCGGGTACTCGACGGTGCGCACGTCCCGGGCATGCCGCCGCAGGAACGCCACATCGCCGGGCGGGATGATCTCGTCGCGTCCGCTCACGATGTAGCCCACCGGGATGTCCACTTCGGACAGTTCGGCCGCCGTCAGGCCCCAGCCGGACAGGTCCGCGCCGCCGGTGAGATGGGCCAGCGTGTCCACAGTGACCTTCGGCAACATCTGGCCCCACACCGTATCGGTGAAGAAGTCGCTGATCGGCGCGCCCGACGTGACGATGCCACGGATCCGGCTGTCCTCAGCCGCCGCCCGCAGAGTGAGGTGACCGCTGAAGCTCAACGCGATCGCGTACGTCCGCGCCGTGTCCGCCCGGTCGGCCACCGCGTCCAGGATCGCGGTGATCATCCGGTGGCTCTTGTCGTCGTAGGGTAACGAGTTCTCGCCCACACCAGGCAGTTCGGCCACCACCCCGGCCATACCCAGCCGCGCGGCCTGCAGCAGCACTGGCGCCCACTGCTCCTTGATGGTCACGATCCCGCCCATCACCAGCAGCAATGGTTTCCGCTCCGATGTGGACAGACCGGTGGCCCAGCAGCGGATCCGGCCCGCGTCAGGCACTTCCACCTCGACCGGCTCGATCGGCGTGTCCGTGCGCCAGATGTCGAACGCCTCGATGCACCGCCGCAGGGCCCGCTCACGGTCCGGCCCGTCGACGAACGGGAACCGCGCCATGTTGAAGTTCCGGCACGCGTCGAGCTGGTTTCCCTGCTGCGCGAACCGTTCCGCGGCCGCGCTCCACTGCGCCGCCCACGAGTCCGGGCTGCCCGGCTCGTCGTCGGTGATCCGGTTCAGCACGGCGGTGTAGTGCTCCGGGGCGATGTTCTGGGCCCGGGCGTGCACCACCACGAACTGCTTGAGCTCCTCGACGTCGTTCATGACTTGCACTCCAGCGCGGACTTGATCTCGGCGAGCACGTCGGCGGCCTCGGCACCGTCGATCACCCGGTGGTCGAACGAAAGGCTCAGCCTCATCACCCGGCCGGGCACGACGGCACCGTCACGCACCACCGGCCGGTCGGCGATCCGCCCGACGCCCAACGTGATCGTGGTGCCGCCCACGGAATGGAAGCCGTCGACCGGGCGATGCCCCAGCGAGGTCACCGCGAACGTGCCGATCACGTCGGCCCGCTTGGCCAGCGGCCGGACCGTGCGGCGGTAGGCGAACTGACGGACCGGCCACGGAAGTTTGTGCAGCGCACGGACTCCGGCGAACTCCGGCATCGAAGCCGGTTCACCGTCCCGGTAGTGGTCGATGCGCTCCTGGATGTCGTCCAGGTCCGCGTACT
>CBIMJO010000548.1:0-6686 GCA_966244135.1 uncultured Actinocrispum sp.
TCGGTTGCCAGATGAACGTGCACGACTCCGAGCGGTTGGCCGGCATGCTCGAAGAGGCCGGCTACACCGCGGCGGTGGGCGACGACACGCCCGATCTGATGGTGCTGAACACCTGCGCGGTCCGGGAGAACGCCGACAACAAGCTGTACGGCAACCTGGGGCACCTGCTGCCGGTCAAGAAGTCGCACCCGGGCATGCAGATCGCGGTGGGCGGCTGCCTCGCGCAGAAGGACAAGGGCGAGATCGTCAGGCGCGCGCCGTGGGTCGACGTGGTGTTCGGGACGCACAACATCGGGTCGCTGCCCACGCTGCTGGACCGCGCGCGGCACAACGAGGCGGCCCAGGTGGAGATCCTGGAGTCGCTCGAGGTGTTCCCCTCCTCGCTGCCCGCGCGGCGCGACTCGGCCTACTCCGGGTGGGTCTCGATCTCGGTGGGCTGCAACAACACCTGCACGTTCTGCATCGTGCCCTCGTTGCGCGGCAAGGAGAAGGACCGCCGCCCCGGTGAGGTGCTGGCCGAGGTCCAGGCGCTGGTGGACGAGGGCGTGCTCGAGGTGACGCTGCTCGGGCAGAACGTGAACTCCTACGGCGTGGAGTTCGGCGACCGGCTCGCGTTCGGCAAGCTGCTGCGCTCCTGCGGGCAGATCGACGGCCTGGAGCGCGTGCGGTTCACCTCGCCGCACCCCAAGGACTTCACCGACGACGTGATCGCCGCGATGGCCGAGACCCCGAACGTCTGCCACCAGCTGCACATGCCGCTGCAGTCCGGCTCCGACCAGGTGCTCAAGGCGATGCGCCGGTCCTACCGGTCCGAGCGCTACCTCGGCATCATCGAGAAGGTCCGCGCCGCCATGCCGGACGCCGCGCTGACCACCGACATCATCGTCGGCTTCCCCGGCGAGACCGAGGAGGACTTCCAGGCCACGCTGGACGTCGTGCGCCAGGCCCGGTTCTCCCAGGCGTTCACGTTCCAGTACTCCAAGCGCCCGGGCACGCCCGCGGCCGACATGGACCTCCAGGTGCCCAAGCAGGTCGTGCAGGAGCGCTACGACCGGTTGGTGGCGTTGCAGGAGGACATCTCCTGGGAGCTGAACAAGGAACTGCTCGGCCGGACCATCGAGGTGCTGGTGTCCACCGGGGAGGGCCGTAAGGACGCCGACACGCGCCGGATGAGCGGCCGGGCACGTGATGGCCGCCTGGTGCACTTCACGCCCGGAGAGGCCAACATACGGCCCGGAGACGTGGTGCACGCGGTCGTCACCTATGCCGCGCCGCACCACCTCGTCGCGGACGGTGAGCTGGTCGCGCACCGCCGCACCCGCGCCGGCGACAACTCCGAGGCGGGCCTGCGGCCGAAGACCAACGGCATCAGCCTCGGCCTGCCGGGCTTCGGCAAGCCCGGACCCCTGCCCCAAGACGAAGGATGTGCGGTCCGATGACGGACGTCGACCACCTGCGCGACCAGATCGACGCGGTGGAGCGCAAGGCCATCCGGACGGTCGACCTCGGCGGGCGGGCCGTGGTGATCGCGGTCGCCGTGCTGGTCCTGTTGATCGGCCTGCTGCTGCCGTGGGTGC
This sequence comes from uncultured Actinocrispum sp., assembly GCA_966244135.1. Taxonomy (GTDB): domain Bacteria; phylum Actinomycetota; class Actinomycetes; order Mycobacteriales; family Pseudonocardiaceae; genus Kibdelosporangium. The sequence goes on from CBIMJO010000548.1 coordinate 1,578, forward strand.
ACGGCGCCGGTGGCTGGGAGGTGCTGCTCGGCCGGGTCGAGGGCAAGGCGGGCATGGTGCCCCGGCTGTTCGCCGCGACGGCGTCCGGGTTCGGCGTGCTGGCGTCGATGATCGCGCTGGTCACCCGGCGGTGGGGGATGACCTGGATCTGCGCGCTGGGCGGCTGGTTCGCCTGCGTGGACGGGGTGCTCGCGATCTGGTCGCGGCAGTCCTCCGACGGCTCGCCCGGCATCGGCCTGGTGCTCGCGGAGGTGGCCATGGTCGTCATCGCCACGTGCTGGTTCCGCACCGCGTGGTCGCGGCCCGACCCCAAGATCGACCGGAACGCCCAGCCCGCCGCCGAGTGAGCGGAGACAACCGAGACCCTGGGGGCCGGCTCGAATGACCGGATGGCCGCAGATGGACCCTGCCGAGCAGAACGATCTGCTGGGCCGGATCACCGCGATGACCGTGGACGCGCTGGAGCCCGGCTGGCAGGAGCTCGCGATCGAGTACCGCACCCTCGGCCGCTGCGTCGACATCGCGGTCGGCGTCCTCGACCCGGGGAGCGACGGCTACCGGCTGTGGGAACCGCCACTCGACGCGATGCGGATGTTCCAGCGGCTGCGCGGCGGGATGTACCGCGAAGGTGAGGGGACCTGGTTCTCCGCGCGGTTCGTCGTGTCCCCGCCCGGGCGGTTCTCGATGCAGTACAACTGGCAGAACGAGCCGCATTTCGACTCGTATCCGCACCCGGCCGAGTTCGTTCTGGAACAGCGGCTGTTCCCCCGGACCGAGGGCCACATGCCGGACTGGTTCCGGGCCGGGCTCGCCGCTGCCGGAAACGGCCGACTTTCGGCCGATTGATCCATCTCGCGGCGCCCTCATACGCTCGCTGGACAAGGCGGTTCTTCCCTGCTCCCGGAAGGAATGTCATGTCCCCTTCGCACCGCCGTTTGCTTTCGTTAATGATCTCCGCGGCTGTCGGGATGGCGCTCGCAGCGGCGCCCGCGGCAGCCGCGGACCGGCCATGGCCGAGCCTGCAGCAGCTCACGGCCCCCGTCGACCCGCAGAACTGGGAGAACCCGGACACGATGACCTGGGACGACCTCAAGCGGGTCCCGGACATCGACTGGTCCGACCCGGCCCGCAAGGGTTCGTCGCGCACCATCAAGGCCGCGCTCGTCCTCGGCGACTACCCGAACGAGCAGTTCGCCATCACCCGCCCGCGCAACAGCGACATCTACGCCAACCCGCGCTCGGACCTCCAGCTGGACCGCGGCCAGGTCGCCGCCTACTACCGCGACTTCCTCAACAAACCCCAGCCCGCCAACCACAACCTGACCATGCACGGCTACTGGATGGAGACCACCGGCGGCCGCATCGGCGTCACGCTCGACTCGTTCGGCGTCTACCGGCTGCCCGGCAAGAAGCACGAGTACGGGTTCAACGAATGGGACCAGGCCGCCGGCAGCTGCCCGGCCGGCGACCAGTGCAACCGCAGCCTGCGCAACGATCTCGGCGGGTTGTGGCGCGCCGAGCAGGGCCAGGACGTCGCCGCGAAGTACGACGTGATCTTCTACCAGACCGCGGGCAACGACGAGTCGTCCACCTGGCAGGAGTTCGGCGAGATGAAGTTCGCCAACTGCGACTCGATCCCGCCCGAGTTCGGCGGCCCGGACCCGACCAAGCCGCGGTGTGCGAAAACCCGTTACGTGCCATGGACGACGTGGCAGGCCGCGGCCAACCACTGGCCGAACGCGAGCGGGAACTCCACCACCCAGGCGGAAAGCTCGGGCCTGGGCACGTTCTCGCACGAGCTGAGCCACGTCTTCGGCATCGCGGACAACTACAACAACCCGTACAGCGTCCCGGCCCGGCGCGCGGGAGCCGGCCCGTGGTCCATGTTGGACCGTGGCACGTTCAACGGTCCGGGTGGCCCGCACACGCGCTATGAGATCCCCGCGACCCAAGGCGGATCCGTTGGCGTGCAACACACTCTGCGGGACAAGATGAAGCTCGGCGTGGTGGACGAGGCGAATGTGCTCCGCCTGTCGCGGGAAGCCCTTGCCACGTCTGGACTTGTCGTGCTGCAAGTGACCGCCCGTGAGGTCCCGATGGCTCCGGCCGGGCGGACCGGCCTGGTCGGCGCGAACATCGCGATGAACCGCGACCGCTCACCCACATGCAACACCCAGACGGACCCGTTGTGCGACGGCGGCGGCTACAACAACTACACCGTCGAGGTCGTCGACCGGATCGGCGCGGACTCGTTCACCCCCGACTCGGGGGTGCTGCTGTCCAAGACGAAGAACGCCGACTCCACCCCGTTCGTGTGGGTCCAGGACGCCCACCCGGAGAACATCAACACGGTCGACTTCGTCCGCCCGGACGGCACCAAGCAGTACATGACCGTCGGTGACTACCGTCAGCTGGCCGACGCCCTGTTCCACGCGGGCACCGGCTCCGGCAGCAAGTACGAGTTCGAGGACGCGGCCAACCGCCTGCACTTCTACGTCATCGACATGGTCCGGGACGCCAAGGGTGTGCTGTCCTACAAGCTCGCCGTCCGGTCGCTCGACGGCTCCGGCCCGCACACCCGCGGCGTGACGCTCGGCCGGGGCAACCCCGTCGGCCGCATCCCGGCCGAGGCGGCGACCTGCCAGTTCCCGCTGAGCAACACCGGCCAGGTGCAGCCGTTCACCAACGGTCACCCGGAGAGCGTGGCGGACTACGTCGACTCGGACGTGTACCGCCTGAGCGCGACGGTGGCTGGCACCGGCTGGACCGTCCAGCTGCCCTCGGAGATCGTGACCGCGAAGAACGGCACGACCGTCACCGTCCCCGTCAACGCGGTCCGCGGCTCGACCGGCGCCCGCACCGCCACGGTCACCCTGACCGCCCGGTCGGAGAGCAGTTCCGCGGCCACCAGCACGGCCACGTGCTCGCTCTCGGTGCTGAACACCGTCCCGTGACTTGAGGTCGGGACGGGGATTGCCTGCGCTAGACGCGAAACAGGGGCTCCCCGCGCGGGGAGCCCCTGTTCCGTGGAGGTGACTACCGGGTGGCGACGGCCTGCTCGGCGGCGGCCAGCCACTCACGCCACTGCGCGGCCTGGGCCTCGGCCTGCTCCGCGCGGCGGTTGTCGCCGGCGGCGCGGGCCTTGGCGGCCTTGGACTCGAACTCCTCGACCCGCTCGCGGAACTGCGCGGCGCGGGCCTGAGCCTCCGGGTCGGTGCGGCGCCACTGCTGGTCGGCGGCGTTGCGGACCTTCTCCTCGACCGCGCGCAGCTTGCCCTCGAGCTCCCGCACCCGCTCGCGCGGGACCTTGCCGATCGACTCCCAGCGCTCCTGGATCTTGTGCAGGTGGTTGCGGGCCGAGTCGAGGTCGGAGATGTTGATCTTCTCCGCCTCGGCCAGCAGGTCCTCCTTGGCCTTGGCGTTGTCGTGGAACTCGGCGTCCCGCTCGTTGAAGGCCGCCGAGCGCCGCGAGAAGAACTTGTCCTGGGCCGCGCGGAACCGCTGCCACAGCGCGTCGTCGGAGTCCTTGGGCGCGCGGCCCGCGGCCTTCCACTCGATCATCAGCTGCTTGTACCGGCCGGCGGTGGTGCCCCAGTCGTCCGACTCGGACAGCTGCTCGGCCTCGTCCACCAGCTCCTGCTTGCGGGCCTTGGCCGTCGAGCGCTGCCGGTCGAGGTCGGCGAAGTGCGAGCCGCGCCGGCGGTTGAACGTGTCGCGCGCCTTGGAGAACCGGCGCCACAGCTGCTCGTCGGTCTTGCGGTCCACCCCGCGGATGGTCTTCCACTCGTCCAGGATCGCCCGCAGCCGGTCGCCCGCGGCCTTCCACTGGGTGGACTCCGAGGCGATCTTCTCGGCCTCCTCGGCCAGCTCCTGCTTGCGGGCCACCGACCCGGCGCGGGCCGCCTCGCGCGCCACCTTGGCCGCCTCGATGGCCTGCTTGGCGTGCGCCAGGACGTAGTCGACCCGCGCGTTCAACGCGGTGAGGTCGCCGACGACGGCCGCCTCGACCAGCGATTCCTTGATGTGCTTGGCGCTGGTCAGCGACTGCTTGGGGTCGCCTGCGCCGGAGATGATCCGGGCCTCGAGCAGCTCCACCTCGGTGCGGATGTCGTCGAACCGGCGCGCGTAGTGGGCGAGCCCCTCCTCGGGTTCACCCGCCTGCCACGAGCCGACCGAGCGCTCGCCGTCCTCGGTCTTGACGAAGACCGTGCCCTCCGGGTCCACCCGGCCCCACCGGCCCGGGTCGCCGGACGCGACCGGGACGGGTGCCGGAGCCGTCAACTCCCGCTGCTTCTCCGGCTCGGGAGCGGACTCGACGACAGTGACATTCCGACCCCCTTCGGGGTCTCCCACCTCCACCGCGCCCTCCGCCGCAACCACCGATTCGGCCTCCGCGCCCGCGGTTGTTACCTCGTCCGTCATCACCGGCTCCTCCTCGACCTGCGTGCCCGCGCCTCCCACGGGCGCCCCGTTGATCCGGGGCCTGGCAACGTGGAATCCGGCCGCCGTGCTCGACTGGTTCCGCGCGCATTCAAACAGGTCAAGGCCCGCGTCGGAACCACCAGGCTCACGCAGGATCATCCTAGGGACGCTCCACAGCGTGATCGTCCTGGCCCAGGCTGGGGACAGTACGATCGTCCGGTATCGCCCACATGGGTCGTTTCCTGCGGGAACCCCGCCATCACCGCTGGTGAGGGCGCTGAATCGGACCCGAACGGGCACCACAGAGGGTGACGTAAAGGCGGCCGAGCTTCGCCCAGGCTCGATCGCGGGGCGGTTGCGACTGCAAGCACGCCGTCCCCCGGCCGGTCCAGGGGGTCGAACATGCCAGTTGGACCGTTCCGCGGTCTGAGATCATCAGGCGTGCGCACCGCCATGGCCATCGTCGGCCCCACCGCGACCGGGAAGTCCGATCTGGGCATCGCGCTGGCCGAGCGGCTCGGCGGCGAAGTGGTGAACGCGGACGCCTCACAGCTCTACCGCGGGATGGACATCGGCACCGCGAAGGTCACCGCGGCCGAACGCGCGAAGGTCCCGCACCACCTCCTGGACGTCCTGGACGTCACCGAGACCGCGTCCGTCGCCGCGTACCAGAAGCACGCCCGCACG
>CBIMJO010000549.1:0-6682 GCA_966244135.1 uncultured Actinocrispum sp.
TCTGTGGACAACTCACCCCAAGTCGATCTTGCTCACCCGCGAGTGTCGGTGCTCGTTGGTAGCGTGGATTTCGGGGGCCGGAGGCGTGGGCTGGGCCGTGTGGTGGTGGGGTTGGCCCTACCTGGAATGTGGGGTCTGCGCCATGCGTTTCGGGGGTTTTCCTTGGGATCCTTGTGGGGTGACTGAGGGCATCACTCCGGACCGCATACGCGTCACCGACCTGGACCGGCAGGCGGTGGAGGCCCGGCTGCGGCTAGCGCACGCCGATGGCAGCCTCACCCTCACCGAGCTCGACGAGCGCCTGCTCGGTCTCTGGCAGAGCCGCACCCGCGGCGACCTGCGTCTGCTCACCCTGGACCTGCCGGTGCTGCCGCCCGCGCCACCGGCGCCGCCGGCCCCCAAGCCGAGCATCGCGCTGAAGGTGCTCACCACCATCTGGCTCAGTCTGTCCGCCGTGAACACGACGATCTGGTTGATTGTCTGCGTCACGACCGCCACTCTCGTTTACCCGTGGTTCATGTGGGTCCTGCTGCCCCCGGGTGTCGTCCTGGGTGTGGTCGCCGCGATGCTCCGTTCGCGCAGGTAGGGACCCCGATTTTGGCACTGGGCGCACGGTGCGTACACTAGGTCAGTGGCGCGCACGTAGCGCCGGTCTCGTCGTGCGGTTATTTCATCAGCTGCCCTCGCGTGCCCGGCTCTCGCGCGTGCCGGGCAAGAAGCCAGTCATCTAGTCACGAAACGCGGAGGACATGGGCAAGAAAGACGGGGCCATCGAAGTCGAGGGTCGCGTGGTCGAACCCCTACCCAACGCGATGTTCCGCGTTGAGCTGGAGAACGGGCACAAAGTTCTCGCACACATCAGCGGCAAGATGCGGCAGCACTACATCCGTATCCTGCCGGAGGACCGGGTCGTCGTGGAGCTCTCTCCTTACGACCTGTCCCGTGGGCGCATCGTCTACCGCTACAAGTAGTGACCTCCACCAGGCTTGAACAGGAGAGCTGAGGCGTGAAGGTCCAGCCGAGCGTCAAGAAGATCTGCGACAAGTGCAAGGTGATCCGCCGGCACGGTCGCGTCATGGTGATCTGCGAGAACCTGCGTCACAAGCAGCGCCAGGGCTGATCGACTTCAACCAAGAGGACCTCCCAGTACCTGCCGGATCACACGGATCCGGCGTACCCCCGGACTTCAGGCCGGGGCCCGGGCTCATCAGACGAGTCGGCCCGGGGCGGTCAGGGAGCAGACCTGGAGACAACACCAAGGAGACAACGCCGAAATGGCACGACTCGCTGGCGTAGACCTCCCCCGCGAGAAGCGGTTGGAGATCGCGCTGACCTACATCTTTGGCATCGGGCGTACCCGTTCCAAGGAGCTGCTGGGCGCGACCGGCCTCTCCCCGGACCTGCGCGTGAAGGACCTGTCCGACGAGGACGTCCTCAAGCTGCGCGACTACATCGAGGAGAACTTCAAGGTCGAGGGTGACCTCCGCCGTGAGGTCCAGGCCGACATCCGCCGCAAGATGGAGATCGGCTGCTACGAGGGCCTGCGGTGGCGCCGCGGTCTGCCCGTCCGCGGTCAGCGGACCAAGACCAACGCCCGCACCCGCAAGGGCCCGAAGAAGACGGTCGCCGGCAAGAAGAAGGCCGGTAAGAAGTGATGAACGCGCACTGCGGTCGGAGTCTCAGGCTCGTCACGCAGCCGCGACGCGGCCGGTCCGCCATGCGGGCCACGCTGGTCGCCCCGCAGAACGCCCGTCCGGCGGCGCTGCGGGACCTCTACCTCGACGCGGGTTCCCGGATCCGCCGGCAGGCCATCACCTCTTCCGAGACGACTCCCAGCGCTTCCAAGTAGGAGACACCCCCAGTAATGCCACCCAAGTCACGCACCGGCGCCGGTGCCGTCAAGAAGGTCCGGCGCAAGGAAAAGAAGAACATCTCCCACGGGCACGCCCACATCAAGAGCACGTTCAACAACACGATCGTGTCGATCACCGACCCGCAGGGCAACGTGATCAGCTGGGCCTCCAGCGGCCACGTCGGCTTCAAGGGCTCGCGCAAGTCGACCCCGTTCGCCGCGCAGATGGCCGCGGAGAACGCGGCCCGCAAGGCGGCCGAGCACGGCATGAAGAAGGTCGACGTGTTCGTCAAGGGCCCGGGCTCCGGCCGGGAGACCGCGATCCGTTCGCTGCAGGCGGCCGGCCTCGAGGTCGGCACGATCCAGGACGTGACCCCGCAGCCCCACAACGGCTGCCGCCCGCCCAAGCGGCGCCGGGTCTGAGGCACGGGGAGGAGTAACTCAAGATGGCTCGTTACACGGGACCCGCCACGCGCAAGTCGCGCCGGCTCAAGGTTGACCTCGTCGGCGGCGACCAGGCCTTCGAGCGCCGCCCCTACCCGCCCGGCCAGCACGGCCGCGGCCGGATCAAGGAGAGCGAGTACCTGCTTCAGCTCCAGGAGAAGCAGAAGGCCCGGTTCACCTACGGCGTGCTCGAGCGCCAGTTCCGCAAGTACTACGAGGAGGCCGTGCGCCAGCAGGGCAAGACCGGTGAGGTCCTGCTGCAGCTGCTGGAGTCGCGGCTGGACAACGTGGTGTACCGCGCGGGCCTGGCCCGCACCCGGCGCCAGGCGCGCCAGCTGGTCAGCCATGGGCACTTCATCGTCAATGGCCACAAGGTGAACGTGCCCAGCTTCCAGGTCACCAAGTTCGACATCATCGACGTGAAGCCGAAGTCGATGCCGACGCTGCCGTTCGAGGTCGCCAAGGCGACCTTCGGCGACCGCCCGGTGCCGGCCTGGCTGCAGGTCGTGCCGTCGAACCTGCGGATCCTGGTGCACCAGCGGCCGGAGCGCGCGCAGATCGACACTCCGGTGCAGGAGCAGCTGATCGTCGAGTTCTACTCGAAGTAAGACGTTGACGGCCCGGCGTTCCGATGGCGCCGGGCCTCCCACCGCAGGCATCAAATAGCGGGTGCCCTAGGGAAGGAACCAGAAAGTGCTTATCTCACAGCGTCCCAGCCTTGCCGAAGAGCCGGTGGGCGAGACTCGGTCCCGGTTCGTCATCGAGCCGCTGGAGCCCGGTTTCGGCTACACGCTCGGCAACTCACTGCGCCGGACCCTGCTGTCCTCGATCCCGGGGGCGGCGGTCACCAGCATCCGCATCGACGGCGTCCTGCACGAGTTCACCACCGTGCCGGGCGTGAAGGAAGACGTCACCGACATCATCCTGAACCTCAAGGAGCTCGTGGTGAGCTCCGAGGAGGACGAGCCGGTCACCATGTACCTGCGCAAGCAGGGTCCTGGTGAGGTCACGGCCGGCGACATCGTGCCCCCGGCCGGTGTCACCGTGCACAACCCCGATCTGCACATCGCCACGCTGAACGGCAAGGGCAAGCTGGAGATCGAGCTGGTCGTCGAGCGGGGCCGCGGCTACGTGCCCGCGGTGCAGAACAAGCAGGCGGGTGCCGAGATCGGCCGGATCCCGGTCGACTCGATCTACTCGCCCGTGCTCAAGGTGACCTACAAGGTCGAGGCCACCCGTGTCGAGCAGCGCACGGACTTCGACAAGCTGATCCTGGACGTGGAGTCCAAGCCGTCGATCACGCCGCGCGACGCCGTGGCGTCCGCCGGCAAGACCCTGGTCGAGCTGTTCGGCCTGGCTCGCGAGCTGAACGTCGACGCCGAGGGCATCGAGATCGGTCCGTCGCCCGCCGAGGCGGACACCATCGCGGCCTACGCGATGCCGATCGAGGACCTCGACCTGACGGTCCGCTCGTACAACTGCCTCAAGCGCGAGGGCATCCACACCGTGGGTGAGCTGGTCTCGCGCAGCGAGGCGGACCTGCTGGACATCCGCAACTTCGGTGCGAAGTCGATCGACGAGGTCAAGATGAAGCTCGTCAGCCTCGGCCTCGCGCTGAAGGACAGCCCGCCCGGGTTCGACCCGAGTGCCGCCGCGTCGGACTACCCGTCCGCCGGTGAGACCTCGTGGGCGACGGACACCAGCCTCGACACGGGTCACGACGACGGCCACGACTACGCGGAGACTGAGCAGCTCTAGGCCCCTGGCTGGAGCACATTCGACTAGGAGCAAGGAATGCCCACCCCCACGAAGGGCCGTCGCCTCGGCGGGTCTCCGGCGCACGAGCGGCTGCTGCTGGCCAACCTGGCCACCTCGCTGTTCACGCACGGCCGGATCACCACCACGGAGGCCAAGGCCAAGCGGCTGCGCCCGCTGGCCGAGAAGCTGATCACCCGGGCGAAGCACGCCCACCTGGCGAACGAGGACTTCGCCAAGACGGCGCCGGAGACCGAGCGCAAGGACAAGCACGGCAACGACAAGGTCAGCCCGGCCGCGCTGCACGACCGCCGCGAGATCACCAAGGTGATCCGCAACAAGGACGTGGTGCACCGCCTGCTGGCCGAGATCGGCCCGTTCTTCGTCGGTCGTGACGGTGGCTACACGCGCATCGTCAAGACGCTGCCGCGCAAGGGCGACAACGCCAAGATGGCGATCATCGAGCTGGTGAACGAGAAGCTCGTCGCCGGCGACGCCGAGAAGATCACGAAGGCGGCCGCGAAGAAGGACGCCAAGAAGGCCGAGGAGCCCAAGGCCGCCACCGAGGTCGAGGAGACCGAGACCCCGGCAGAGGAGTCCGCTGAGGACACCACCGCCGAGGCCACGGCCGAGGAGACCGAAGAGGCCGCTGAGGAGAAGTCCGAGAAGAAGGACGAGTCCTGACGGCTCAGCACGACCAGCACGAGCCCGTCGTTCCCCCTGGGGACGGCGGGCTCGTGCGTGTGCGTCTGGACATCTCCTACGACGGCACGGGCTTCTCCGGGTGGGCGCGTCAGCCCGAACGCCGGACGGTCTGTGGCGTCCTGGAGGACACGCTCGGCCAGATCCTGCGCAGCGAACCGCCCCGGCTGACCGTCGCGGGCCGCACCGACGCCGGTGTGCACGCCACCGGCCAGGTGTCCCATGTGGACCTTCCGGCGGACGTCGAGCCGGCTCACCTGTGGTACCGCCTGAATCGCGCGCTGCCCGGGGATGTTCGGATCCTCGGCGTGCGGCAGGTGTCGTTCGACTTCGATGCCCGGTTCTCCGCGATGCGCCGCCACTACACCTACCGGGTCTCCGATGCGGTGGTGGAACCGTTGCAGCGCAACCACATCGTCGGCTGGCCCCGCCCGCTCGACCTGGACGCGCTCAACCTGGCCGCCGCGAAACTGCTGGGCACACACGACTTCGTGGCGTTCTGCAAGAAACGCGAAGGCGCCACGACCATCCGCGAGCTGCAACGCCTCGACTGGGACCGCGCCGGTGACGTCCTGGTCGCCCGCGTGTCCGCCGACGCGTTCTGCCACTCCATGGTCCGCAGCCTCGTAGGGGCCCTTCTCGCTGTCGGTGAGGGCCGCAAACCCGCCGACTGGCCCGTGTCCCTCCTGACGGCCGAAAGCCGCGCCAGCGGCGTCACAGTGGCCCCTGCGCACGGTCTGGTGCTCACCGCCGTGGACTACCCGCCGGACGACCAGCTCGCCAGCCGCGCCGAGCTCACCCGCAACGTCCGCACCCTGGACTGACTCAAGAGAAGTCATACCCGGTGAAGTAGGTGACCGGGACGTAGCCGATGCGCTGGTAGAGGGCGTTGCTGGTGGCGTTGGCGGGGTTCGTGAACAGCACGACGTCCGTCGCACCCGCGGCCAGCGCGGCCCGGCTCACCTCGACCGTCACGGCGCCCGCGTAACCACGGCCCCGCAGGTGGGCAGGCGTGTAGACGGGGTCGACGCGGACCATGCCGCCGACCATCGGCGTCGAGCCCGCGATGGAAACCGGGGTGCCGTCCGGGGTCTCCCAGAACGTGAACTGCTTGTCGGCGAACCGCGAGACCGCCCAGGACTCCGCGGGAGCCTCGTCGACATCGGCGCGGAAAGCGTCGCACCAACGGACGACCTGCTCGTGGTCCTGCGCCTCCGCGACGCGACCCCGGCCCGCTGGAAACGGCTCCGGTGGGGTGAGCGTGCCGAGACGGTAGAGCCGGACCCGCACGCCAGGGACCGATGTCACGCCGGTGTTTCGTTGCCACGCCTCGGAAAAAGCGGCCGCGGTGTCGTCCTCCGCGGTGACACCGGCGAACGAGAGACCGAGACCGGTCAGGCGGTCGGCGAGGACATCCGTTTGCTCAGCGGGCAAAGCGGTGACGGTCAGGCGGCGCGACGATCGGCGGTAGAAGATGGCGCGGACTTCGCCGTCCTGGTCCAGCCAGCCGAAGACGGTGTCCGTGTCGCGTTGTGTCCGCAGCTTTTCCAGACCGGTCAACGGAGTCGTGTGCCGGGCGGGCTGCGAACGCAGGAAACCCCCGGCCTGGGCCAGGAACTCGTCGATGTCGTCGGTGATGTGCCAGCCGTCCGAGCGCATGCCTCATGATCCCGGACGCCCCCGGTGCCCGGGCGGGAATGCGCGAACTGGCTGTGCACAGACCAAAGCGGCTCCCGTGCAGGGTCGGGAGCCGCCTTGGCCGCAGGGCTATCTAGAGGGTGCTGGTGTTCAGCAGGCGGTTCGGCGAGCCGGAACCGGGGTTGGTGACCTTGTTCGGCGTGGCCTTCGCGATCAGCTGTGACGCGACGGTCGCCGCGGAGGCCGTCGGGTTCTTGGCCAGGTACAGCGCGGCCGCACCGGCCACGTGCG
>CBIMJO010000550.1:0-6677 GCA_966244135.1 uncultured Actinocrispum sp.
GCGACGGGGTCGCGGTCGCCTGCCTGAATGTCGCGATGAACGCGCAGGGCGCCGCTCTGGAGGCCCGGTACGAACGCACGACAATGGCGAAACTGCACGCGACCTTCAGCAGCGGCAATCTGGTCGCCGCTCTGATCGCATCGCTCGTCACGGCCGTCACGCCCACCCTGATCGTGCATTTCGCCGTGGCGGCCGCAATTCTCGTCGCACTGCTCGCCTACGCCCGGCCGGGATTGTTGACGAGCGACCTGCCCACGCCGGAGAAGAAGAGCAGCGGACGGCTGACCCTGCCCTCGAAGATAACCGCATTCCTCGGTCTGGCAATGGTGTTCGGCACGGTCACCGAGGGCGCGATGAACGACTGGTCGGCGCTGTACCTCAAGGACATCGCGCACGCCGCGCCGGAGCTGGCGCCGATGGGCATCGCGGTCGTGTCGGCGATGATGGTGCTGGCCCGGCTGTTCGCCGACGGCTGGCGGGACCGGTGGGGCGACCGCCGGATCGTCCTCATCGGAGCGTCGGTCGCCGGCTGCGGCCTGGGGCTCGCGGTGCTGGCGGGTGGCGTGATCCCGGCGCTGATCGGGTTCGCGTGCGTCGGGCTGGGCATGGCCGCGGTGACGCCAGTTCTCTATGTGGCTGCTGCGGCTGAAGGGCCGAACGCGCTCACGTTGGTCGCCGCGATGGGCACGACGGGCCTGCTTGCCGGTCCGCCGGTGATCGGCTTCGTCACCAACGCCAGCAGCCTCGTCTGGGGCATGGCGGCCGTGGCCGTGTCGGCGTTGCTCGTGTCCCTCTGCGTGGCACAGGTACGGCTACAGCCGCAACAGTCCTTCGTGGACACGGCGGAGAATGTCCAGTGACGGACGGCCGGTGGCGTCGTCCGCGTTCTCGTGCATCAGCACCAGGCCCTGGGACAGGGCATCGCCGATGAGGATGCGGACGACACCGAGCGGGGCGCGCAGGTAGGCCGACAGCTCGGCGACCGACAGCGGCGACTCGCAAAGGGTGCAGATCCGGCCGACGTCGGAGAACTGGGACGGGCGGTGGTCGTCGGTCAGCTGGTGCCACGGAATCCGGCTGACGAGCATGGTCTCGAGCCGGAGATCGTAGTTCGTGGAAGCACGGCCGCCGGTGCGGACATAGGGACGGATAACGAGCTCGTCCTCGTATTCGAGCACCTCGGCATCGCCGAGATCGGCGGTGTCGGCACTGTCGTCCGGAATCTCCACAGCGGCAACGGGTTCGGGCTCGGGCGTTTCCGGCTCGGGCTCGGGCCCCTCGCCGGCGACGGTCCCGTCGAATCCAGGGCGGGACATGAAGTCGTGGTCGACCCATTCCTGATAGCTGCCCCAGCCGCCGAACTGCAGGGGCCTGAAGTGAACTTTCACCAGGTCATCACCACCCTGGCAGAGGAGCGTACGGAGATCGAACTAGCGAGACAACCAGTCCAGATTCATCCTTTCGGGTGACATCCTTACGCCACCGGTTCCCACATCAAAACAAACGAACAGACATCCCATGACCGGCGACTCCCGATCTTGAGTCCACACTGTTGACCACCGCGTTTCGATCTGCTTCAGTGTCCGGCGCCCGCACTAAGCCGCCGTCGAATGGGACCAGAAGTCCGATGACGAACGAAACGCTCTCCCGGGGACAGTCGATCCGCCTGTCGGCACAGAAATTCGGCTCGTCGCTGGCCGCCATGGTGATGCCGAATATCGGCGCCTTCATCGCCTGGGGCCTGATCACCGCGCTGTTCATCCCGAACGGCTGGATTCCCAACGCCCGGCTCGCGGTGATCGTCGAGCCGATGATCAAGATCCTGCTGCCGGTGCTGATCGGCTACACCGGCGGGCGGCGGGTGCACGGCCAGCGCGGCGGTGTGGTGGCCGCGGTCGCGGTGATGGGCATCGCGGTCGGCGCGTCCATCCCGATGTTCCTCGGCGCGATGATCATCGGCCCGTTCGCCGCCTACCTGGTGAAGCTGTTCGACAGGTACATCGGCGACCACGTGGCCGCCGGCTTCAAGATGCTGGTGGACAACTTCAGCGCGGGCATCATCGGCGGCAGCGTGGCGATCCTGGGCATGCTCGGCGTCGGCCCGGCGGTCGAGGCGGTCACCCGGTGGCTGGGCAGCGGGGTGAACGCGCTGCTGGACAACGGCCTGCTGCCGCTGGTCTCGGTGATCATCGAACCGGCCAAGGTGCTGTTCCTGAACAACGCGATCAACCACGGCGTGCTCGGGCCGCTGGGCGTCAACGACGCGGAGACCACCGGCAAGGCCATCCACTTCCTGCTGGAGACCAACCCCGGTCCGGGTTTCGGCATTCTCCTGGCGCTGACCCTGTTCGGCCGGGCCGAGTTCCGCGCGACCGCGCCGGGCGCCGCGGTGATCCAGTTCCTCGGCGGCATCCACGAGGTCTATTTCCCGTACGTGCTGGCCATGCCCCGGCTGATCCTGGCGGCGATCGCGGGCGGCGCCTCGGGCGTGTTCATCTTCGCCTGGGCCGGCGCCGGCCTGACCGCCACTCCGTCGCCGGGCAGCATCATCGCGATAATGGCGGTCACCCCCAAGGGCGGTTATGTTCCGGTGCTCGCGGGTATCACCGTGGCGACCGCCGTTTCCTTCATCGTCTCCTCGGTCCTGCTGAAGTTCGGCCGCAACAAGGAAGAGGAGGAACTGCTGCCGCGACACGCGATAAAGTGAGTGCGCCCATTGTAGCGAGGTCCGGCTGGTAGGATCCCCAGTCAATGAACCCGGATTTCCCGTAGCCGGGTGGCTACCCCCATCTGCGTATCTGGAATAGGCGTTGTAGCCACCCCTCGTCGCCCGTAGCTTGGAATTGCTTCCCAATCGCAGAAAGATCAGCGCGTGCGATAAAAAAACGGGTGATCCAATGAAGATCCTGGCTACCAGCTGCCCCAACCAGGGGCACCTGTTTCCGATGCTGCCGACCCTCTGGGCCCTGCGCAACGCCGGCCACGACGTCCTCGTCGCCTTGCCGGACCGGTTCGCACAGGTGGCCGTGGCCGCGGGCCTGCCCGCGACGTCCATCGCCGACGACTTCTACCTCGGTGACCTGGGCGCCGAGAAAGCAAGCCAAGGGGCCTCGACCAGCGACCTGATCGACCACGTCATCGACTACTACGTCCCGGCGACGAAGCTGACCGTGCAGAAGACGGTCGACCTCGCCGAGACCTGGCGGCCGGACATGGTGATGTGCACCGACTGGGAGTACTCCGGCCCGATCGCGGCCGCCCTGCTCGGTATCCCGACCGTGCTGCACGGGTGGGGCATGCTCGCCCAGCCCGAGCTCAAGCAGCCGATCGCGGACGCGCTCGCCCCGGTCCACCACGAGTGGGGCCTGAACAACGGCGCGCCCGAGCACTGGCGCACCATCGACAACTGCCCGCCGAGCCTGCAGTGGACGGCTCCGCCGGAGAACGCCATCGCCAGCCGCTACGTGCCGTACAACGGCTCGGGCGCGATGGAACCGTGGCTGTTCCACAAGGCCGAGGTGCCGAGGGTGCTGGTGACCCTGGGCAACGTGCCGATCAAGGGCGACCACGCCCACGTGCTGCGGCGCACCATCCAGGCCCTGCTGCCGTTCGACATCGAGGTGGTCATCGCGGCCGGCGACCACCTGAGCGTCGACCAGCTCGGCGAGGTTCCGCACCGCACCAGGCTGATCCGCGGCCTGCCACTGTCGCATGTGGTCCCCACGTGCGACGCGGTGATCCACCACGGCGGCGCGGGCAGCGTCATGGCGGCGACCATCGCCGGCGTGCCGCAGCTGGGCCTGCCGCAGATGTGCGTGCAGTACCAGCACGCCGACCGGATCGCCGAGGTGGGCGCGGGCCTGGTGCTGCACCCCGAGCACGCCAGCGTCGAGGCGATCACCGCCTCGGTCGAGGCACTGCTCGAGGACAAGTGCATGCGGGCCACGGTGCGGCGGCTGCAGGTGGAGAACGCCTCGCGGCCGCGGCTGGACCAGGTGGTGCAACTGCTGGAGAGCGCGTTCGTCAGCAAGCCGGCGCCGGCCGGGATTCCCGAGCCGCGCTCGGGGAGCACGCCGTACAAGGGCACGCACCGTGCCTCGGTGCGGATGAAGCCGGAGCCGTTCACCACGCCTCTTCTGCACCCGTCCAGCTCGACGAGCATGTCCATGCCGCTCAGCGTGACCAGCCGCCGCCAGGCGATCGCGAACGCCACAGCGGCCGCGGCCAAGCGGCAGCAGCAGTCGCTCGTCATGTCGATAGGAGCCACCCGTGACAGCAGCCACCCAGTCGCTGACTACCCTCGCCGAGCGCAAGGCACAGTTGCTTGAGGCGGTACGCGATTACCACTGGGCGGCGGCGCAACACCGGACGTTCCAACCGGGTGTGACCCCGCTGTACTCCTCCGGCCCGGTCTACGACCAGCACGACCGGATGGCTCTGGTGGAGGCCGCGCTGGACATGCGGGTGGTGGCGGCGAAGTCGGCCAAGCGGTTCGAGAGCCGGTTCGCCAAGACCTTGGGGGTGCGCAAGTCGCACCTGGTCAACTCGGGCTCGTCGGCCAACCTGCTCGCGGTGAGCGCGCTCACCTCACCGCAGCTGGGGGACCGGCGCCTGCGGCCCGGTGACGAAGTCGTCACCGTGGCCGCGGGGTTCCCGACCACGGTGAACCCGGTGCTGCAGAACGGTCTCGTGCCGGTGTTCGTGGACGTGGAACTGGGTACGTACAACGCCTCGGTTGACCGGATCGCCTCGGCGATCGGGCCCAAGACCCGGGCCATCGTGCTCGCGCACACGCTCGGAAATCCTTACGCGGTCAAGGAAATGGCCGAACTTGCCAAGGTCCATGGACTCTGGCTGGTGGAGGACAACTGCGACGCGCTCGGGTCCAAATACGACGGTCGCAACACCGGGACCTTCGGGGACATCTCCACGTTGAGCTGTTACCCGGCGCACCACATCACCATGGGCGAGGGCGGTGTGGTGTCCACCAACGACATCCGGCTGGCCCGGATCGTCGAGTCCATGCGGGACTGGGGCCGCGACTGCTGGTGCCACCCGGGCGAGGACGACCGGTGCGCCAAGCGGTTCGGCTGGCAGATGGGGACGTTGCCGGAGGGCTTCGACCACAAGTACATCTACTCGCACGTCGGCTACAACCTCAAGGCGACCGACACCCAGGCGGCCCTCGGACTGACCCAGCTGGACAAGCTGCGTGACTTCATCAAGTCCCGCAGGCGCAACTGGCGGCGGATGCGGGCGGCGCTGGAAGGCGTGCCCGGGCTGCTGCTGCCCTCGGCGACGGAGAACAGCGAACCCAGCTGGTTCGGGTTCGTGCTCACCGTCCTGCCGGACGCCGGGTTCACCAAGCGCGAGCTGGTGGCGTTCCTGGAGGACCGCAAGATCGGCACCCGGCAGCTGTTCGCCGGCAACCTCACCCGGCACCCCGCGTACCAGAACGCGAACTACCGGGTGGTGGGCGAGCTGACGAACAGCGACATCGTCACGGAGAACACCTTCTGGATCGGTGTCCACCCCGGACTGACCGACGAGATGGTGGACTACATGGCCGAGTCGGTGCGGTCCTTCGTGTACGGCAAGACCGCCGAGAAGATGCTCCAGTCACTGTCATGAACGGGGTGCGCCTGATCTTCTTCCCGGACGCGGGTGGGTCACCGAGCCAGCTCCACCCGCTCCCCTACTCCCCGGATGTCGAAGTGCTGGCCGTGCAGTACCGAGGGGACCGCCTTCCCGACCGGATCGCCCGGGAGGTGCTGTCCCTCGGGGAACGGCCGACCGTCTTCTTCGGACACGACCGAGGCGCGCCCCTCGCGTTCGAGACAGTCCGTCTGCTGGAGATGACGACTCCGGGGCCCTATGCGCTGGTGCTGTTGACCAACTATCAGTGCCCACCCGGCGGGCCGCTGCACTCGCCGATCTCGGTCGTCACCGGCAGCCCGAAGTCCACGATGGACGAGACCTGGCGGGCCGGCACCCTGGGCGCGTTCCAGCTAAAGGTGTTCGCCGATGCCGAGTTCTCAGTGAACGACTACGTGGCCGTGGTGAACGACGAGATCGACCGGATGGTCCGCTGGGTGAGCACCTCGCGCCAGTACCTCACGATGTTCTGAGCAGGCAGGGACGCGCCCGCGTCCCTGCCTTCCCGTTCGCCGGTACATGGCGGCTGGTAGTTGCCAGGACTCGCGAAACAGAGATCGATTGCTGCATCCTGATGGCGTGGTGCTGAGAGCCGAACTGGGCGAGTTCCTGCGTACCAAGCGCAAGGCCCTGCGGCCGGACGACGTCGGCCTGCCGGCCGCGGGGCGGAGGCGCGTGCCCGGGCTGCGGCGCGACGAGGTCGCCCGGCTGGCCAACATGTCCACGAACTACTACGAGCGGCTGGAACTGGCGACCGGCCCGCGCCCGTCGGCGGCGCTGCTGGCCGGGCTGGCCCGCGCGATGCGGCTGACCGACGATGAACGCGCCTATCTCTACACGATCGCCGATCAAAGCGTCCCGGTGGCGCCGCCGGACGGGACCATCGATCCGGGCCTGCGGCACGTGATGGACGCGTTGTCCCCCACCGTTGCCGCGTTCGTGTCCGACGACCTGAGCACGATCCTGCAGCAGAACCCGTTGGCCGTGGAGCTGATGGGCGCGTTCGCCGAGCTGCCCGCGCC
>CBIMJO010000551.1:0-6668 GCA_966244135.1 uncultured Actinocrispum sp.
CTCACCGGTGGGACGCACTTCCCAGCCCTCGTAGACGTTGCCGATCACGAAATTGGCCGGGGCGTCTCGCAGGGTGTGGGTCGACGTGGTCTTGATCGACTTGCTGGGAATGGCGCCGCCGTCGGGCTCCCAGTCGACAGTGAGCCATGCGTCCTGGTTCTGGCTGCGCCCGGACCGGATTCGGCTCGGGATCGGGACACCGGCCGGATACGGCGGGATTTCGTGACGGATCCATTTCTTGCCATCGCCCACCCAGTAGTGCCCATTCTGTCCTTCCGACTTCCCGATGCACGAGCTGTCGTGCACGAATCCCCAATGCGTGGACTTGTCGTCGTCGATCCGCTGGAGGTCGGACACCAGCGCCACCTTCTTGGTCACGTTGTACCGCCAGACGATCGTCGAGCCTTTGGGCGCGGTCCAGTGTTTCCCGGCGGGATTGATCGGGTAGTTGGCGAACACCTCGCAGTCGTGGTTGACCCGGTAGTTGACGAGCAGGATCTTGGTGTGCCCGAATATCGCGCCTTTTTCGGGCTTCTTGTCGGTCTTCGGCTGATCCGCGGCCGGTTTCGCGGTATCGACCGCGGCCGCGGGAGTGACGCTGGGCCCGAAGTCCGAGACTGTCACGACGCCGATGGCCGCCGCCGCGGCCAGGGAGATCAGCGCGGCTTTGCGGAGGCGTTTCCCGAAGTGGGTCATCATCTGGTGGTCCGGTCCTTTGCTCCGCCGTGTCTCGGCGGTCGGCACGACACTCGCCGATCCGGCCGCGTACGGCCGGTTTCCCGGATCCGGCCGGATCCGGGCGCGGCCGACCAGGGAGAACAGTCACAAGGCCGGGGTGCGGCCGAGGCCGGCGTGGCAGCGAGAACAATGTGCGCGTGACGATCGGCGGACACACCGAAGATCAACAGGTCGATGACGCGAGAACGATCATCCGCGCCTTCTGGCTGACGGAGATCAAGCACCTCCGGGAAGTGCATGACCAGGGACGGCTGGCGAACAACCTGGGCCCCATCTCGAACCGGGAGATAGCCCGGCTGACCGGGATCGCGGAAAGCAGCCTGAGCGACATGCTCAACTGCAGGTTCGATGTCGTCCACGACTGGGACACCAAGGTCGGACCGGTTGTCGAAGTCCTCGGCGGCTCCAGCCGGGAATGGGTCCACAAATGGCGGCGCGCCCGCGCGGCCTACGACAGCCTCAGCAAGACGGAACCCGCAGCCATAACAGAGTCGCCGAACGCAATCGAAAACAGCCCGCCGCAAGAATCCACTACAGGGTCACCGGAGCAGAAACCAGCGGGTAAAAGGCCGTGGCTCATTCCCGCGGCCATCGGTGGCGCGCTGGCCGCCGGCGCGGGGATATGGCTGCTGGTCGCGCCGGGGTCCGATACCGAGGGATACGACCCGGCGACCCAGCCCGCTCCCGGGAACACCGCCGCCCGGTGCGAGCAGGTGCGGGACCGCACCGAAACCGTTTCGGTGTTCAAGGACCCCAAGGGCTACGAGCGGTGGACCCAGTGGCGCGGCGGGACGCGGTTCCGCGGCGAGGTCGACGCCAGCAACCCCAACCGCTACCGGGTCCTGCTCAACAACGGCCAGTACGGCTACGTCAACCGCGACAGCACCTACATCGCGTCCGCCAAGGACTGCCCATAAAAGATCCCCGCGCCCGGGAGCGGGCGCGGGGACCAGGGAAGAACAGCTCAGCCGGCGAGCATGCGGCCGGCTGACTTCAGCTGCTGGCAGGCCTCGATGATGCGGTTGGCCATGCCGACCTCGGCGAGCTTGAGGTAGCTGCGGGGGTCGTAGGTCTTCTTGTTGCCGACCTCGCCGTCGATCTTCAGCACACCGTCGTAGTTCTTGAACATGTGGTCGCTGATCGGGCGGGTGAAGGCGTACTGGGTGTCGGTGTCGATGTTCATCTTCACCACGCCGTAGCTCAGCGCCTCATGGATCTCGGACAGCTCGCTGCCCGAGCCGCCGTGGAAGACCAGCTCGAACGGCTTGCTGTCGGCCGGGCGGCCGAGCTTCTGGGCGGCGACCTCCTGGCCGCGCTTGAGGACCTCGGGGCGCAGCTTGACGTTGCCCGGCTTGTACACGCCGTGGACGTTGCCGAAGGTCGCCGCGAGCAGGTACCGGCCGCGCTCGCCGGCGCCCAGCGCGTCGATGGTCTTCAGGTAGTCCTCTTCGGAGGTGTACAGCTTGTCGTTGATCTCGTTGGCGACGCCGTCCTCCTCGCCGCCGACCACGCCGATCTCGACCTCGAGGATGATCTTGGCCTCGACGGTCTGGGACAGCAGCTCGGCCGCGATCTTGAGGTTCTCGTCGATCGGCACCGCCGAGCCGTCCCACATGTGCGACTGGAACAGCGGGTTCTCGCCGCGGGCCACCCGGGCCTTGCTGATCTCGATCAGCGGCCGGACGAACCCGTCCAGCTTGTCCTTCGGGCAGTGGTCGGTGTGCAGCGCGATGTTCACCGGGTACTTGGCCGCCACGACGTGCGCGTACTCGGCCAGCGCGGTCGCGCCGGTGACCATGTCCTTGACCTTCGTGCCGGAGGCGAACTCGGCACCGCCGGTGGACACCTGCACGATGCCGTCGCTCTGCGCCTCGGCGAAGCCGCGCAGCGCGGCGTTCAGGGTCTCCGAGGAGGTGACGTTGATGGCGGGGTAGGCGAACTCGTTGTTCTTCGCCTTGTCCAGCATCTCCGCGTAGACCTCGGGTGTCGCGATAGGCATCGGTCTCGTCCTCCTCGGGCTCACATGCCTGTCTTGCAGCGGAATCCTAACGAGGCTGTGCGGCGGGTCGCGGCGCCTGCCGTCTGCTCGCGCACAGTGATCGCAATCGATTCAGTAGGCGACCAGCACAATAACCCCCGATCGTGGGTCAAGGACACCTCCTGAGCGGCCGAGCGGGTTACGGAGGGTGCGGATCTCACCCAAGAGGGTGGCCGACGGACCCAACCCGGTTGGCAGTGTCGCCAAGGCCTTACGCCACCGTAGATTTCCGGCCGTGACCGCGCTTTATAACGAAACGATCACCGGCGGATCGGTCACCTTCGCCGCGGCGGAGGACTTCCTGCGGATGTTCCACGACGCGCACCCCGAGGCAGGCCCGGTTCGCCGAAGACTCGACGAGGTGCGTGCGGAGATCGAGGAGACCGGCACATACCGGCACACGCACGACGAGCTCTGCTACGGCGCCCGGGTCGCACTGCGTGACACCGGCTGGGCCACCAGTGGCCTGCCCTGGCGCCGGCTCAAGGTCCGTGACCTGCGGGGCATCCACAAGGCCCAGGCCGTGGCCGCCCAGTGCTTCCAGCACCTGCGGCTGGCCACCAACGGCGGCCGGATCCAGCCCCTGGTCACCGTGTTCGCCCAGGACCGGCCGGCCGCCCCCGGGCCGCGCATCTGGAACTCGCAGCTCGTCGGGTACGCGGGCTACCGCACCGGCATCGGCGACGCCCGCAACGCCGAGTTCACCGAGTCGGTGCAGGCCATGGGCTGGCACCCGCCGCAGCCGCGGACCGCGTTCGACCACCTGCCGCTCGTGGTCAGCACCGGGCACGAGGACGCCAGGTTCTTCACCCTGCCGACGGAGGTCGTGCACGAGGTCCGGCTCACCCATCCGGACCTGCCCTGGTTCGCAGCGCTCGGGCTGAAGTGGCCGGCCGTCCCGGTGATCACGAACATGCGCCTGCGGATCGGCGGCGTCGACTACCCGGCGGCCCCGTTCAACACGTGGTTCGTCGGCACCGACATCGGCACCCGCGGCCTGGCCGACGAGGCCGCGTACGCGATGCTCCGGCCGGTCGCGATCCACCTGGGGCTGGACACGTCCACCGACCGGACGCTGTGGCGCGACCGGGCGACCCTGGAGATCAACCGCGCGGTGCTGCACTCGTTCGACACCGCCAAGGTCACCATCACCGACCACTACGCCGAGACCCAGCACCGGCTGGCCTGGCTGCGCACCCGCAAGAACCGCGGTGACCGGCCCGCTTTCCGCCCCTACCGGTAGTTGGCAAGAACTCGCCGCGGCCGAGCAGGGGTTTCCGTCCATTGGCACCCTTGACAACCATGGAGATCAGCTCGGGCACGGTGTTCACCAACGACGGCGTCTGCCTGCACTACACCGAGGCGGGCGCCGGGCCGGACATGCTGCTCGTCTCGGGCTGGACGCTCGGCACCGAGATCTGGCGGCACCAGATCGAGGAGTTCGCCCAGACCCACCACGTGGTGGCGTTCGACTACCGCGGGCACGGCCGGTCCGAGCGGCCCACGCACGGGTACCGCCTGGCCAGGTTCGCCGCCGACACGCGGGAGGTGATCAAGAACCTCGGGCTGATCGACGTCACCTGGGTCGGGCACGGTCTGGGCGTGGGAGTGGCCTGGTCCTACTGGGACCTGTTCGGCGGGCAGGACCTCAAGCGGTTCGTGCTGATCGACCAGCTGCCGGCGATGGTCGCGCAGCCGGACTGGCCGGACGACTTCGCCGGCCGGATCGGCGCGACGCTGCGCACGGACACGCTGGCCGAGTGGGTCTCGACGGTCCGCGGCCCGCAGGGTGAGGAGGCCGCGGCGGACGCGCTGAGCCGGATGATCAGCCCGCGGATGTCCGACGAGGACAGCGAGTGGATCCTGTCGGTGATGATGGGTCCCAACCGGGACGCGGCCACCCAGCTGCTGTTCGACTTCTGCATCGGCGACTGGCGGGACGTCACCCCGCTGATCGACATCCCGACGCTGGTCCTCGCCGGTGAGATCGGGCTGTTCGACGTGGCCCCGGTGGCCGCGAGCATGCCAGGCGCGACTGTGCGCGTGGTCAGTGCGGCCGACCGGGGCAGTCACATGATGATCTGGGAGAACCCGGGCCTGGTGAACCAGCTGATCCGGGACTTCCTGGCCGGTCACTGAGGCAGGGCGGCCCCCAGCGCTCGGATCCCGTCCATCG
This sequence comes from uncultured Actinocrispum sp., assembly GCA_966244135.1. Taxonomy (GTDB): domain Bacteria; phylum Actinomycetota; class Actinomycetes; order Mycobacteriales; family Pseudonocardiaceae; genus Kibdelosporangium. Next base: position 4,953 of record CBIMJO010000551.1, read on the forward strand.
ACAGCGTGTTGTCCGGCGTGACGACCTGGATGTTCACGTTGTCCGCGCCCGCCTCGTGGTGTTCGGCGGCCCGGGCCAGCGCCGCGTCCACACCGAACGACACCAGCGCGTCCACCAGCCGGTCGCTGCCGCCGTCGGCGATGTCCGCGTCGGTGAATCCGTACCGCTTGAAGTTGTTGGTGTAATTGGGAAGCTGCAGGTACAGGCTCAGGTACTGCCGGGCGTGCGCCCGCGCGGTCTCCGGGTCCGGCTCGAGCACGGCGGCGATTTCCGGCGCCAGCAAGCGATCCGGGCCGAGCACCTCGCGCGCGAACGCGGTGTGCTCAGGCGTCGTCAGGTACGGGTGCGCACCGGCGGAACGGTCTGCGGTGAGCCGCAACACCTTGGGCCCCAAGGCCGCCAGCACCCGGCCGGACTCGGGCACCCCGGCCGCGTCCAGTTCGTCCAAATAGGACACGAGCTTCTCGTGCGGCTTCTCGTACTGGTCGTTCATCACCTTGTGGCTGGCGCCGATGCCGAGCAGGAACCGGCCCGGATGGGCGGCCTCGATCCGCTGGTACGCCTCGGCCATCCTGGCCGCGGAGTCCTTCCAGACGTTCACGATGCCGGTCGCCACGGTCAGCGTCGAGGTCGCCGCCAGCACGTCCTCGACCACCTTGAGGTCGTCATCGCCCGGTGAGCCGCCCAGCCACAGCGAGCCGAAGCCGAGCTGCTCCAGTTCGGCCGCGCCCGCCCGGTTTCCGGTCCAGTGTCCCCAGTAGCTCCAGATGCCCACTCTGCCGAGTTCCACGCCGGTTCCTCTCAGTAGTGCGTACCAGACCTCTTTCTGGATACGTTCGACGCATGACGAACATTCCCGGAACCGATCTCGAGGTTTTCCCGCTCAACCTGGGGACCAACGTCTTCGGCTGGCGCACCGGCAAGGACGAGTCGTTCGCCGTGATGGACGCCTACGTGGCCGGCGGCGGCAACTTCCTGGACACCGCCGACTCGTACAGCTCATGGGCGCCCGGCAACGCAGGCGGCGAGTCCGAGACGATCATCGGCGAGTGGCTGGCCGCGCGTGGCAACCGGGACGACATCGTGGTGGCGACCAAGGTCGGCGCGCACCCCGAGTTCAAGGGCCTGACGGCGAAGGACGTGAAGGGCGGGGCCGAGGCGTCCCTCAAGCGCCTGCAGACCGACGTGATCGACCTGTACTGGGCGCACTTCGACGACGAGGACACGCCGGTCGAGGAGACCGTGACGGCGTTCGACGAGCTGGTCAAGGAGGGCAAGGTCCGGTACGTCGGCGCGTCGAACCTGTCGCCGGAGCGGATCCGCGCCTCGCTCGCGTTCGCCGAGAAGGAGGGATTGACCAGGTACATCGCCCTGCAGCCGAACTACAACCTGATCGACCGCGGCCGCTACGAGGCCACGTACGCGCCGCTCGCGGCCGAGCAGAACCTGGCCGTGTTCCCATACTTCGGGCTGGCCAGGGGCTTCCTGACCGGCAAGTACCGCGGCAACCCGGACGACGGCGGCGACAGCCCGCGCGCCGCGCAGGCCAAGGCGCTCTACGACGACAAGGGCAAGCGGGTGCTGGCCGCGCTCGACGAGATCGCGGCGCGCCACCAGGCGCCGGTCGCGAGCGTCGCACTGGCCTGGCTGCGGTACCAGCCGCAGGTCATCGCGCCGCTGGCGAGCGCGCGGACGCTCGACCAGGTGCCGCCGCTG
>CBIMJO010000552.1:0-6656 GCA_966244135.1 uncultured Actinocrispum sp.
CGGTTTCGAGGCAGATCAGCGGCACGCTGCGCGCCCGCCGCTCCCGGCCGACCTTGACGCCGTCGGCCGTGTGCGGATCGATCAGCATCGCGTAGCGCTCATGGATTTCGCGGATCGTTACCAACCGATCGGCATGCGTGCTGCGGCCCGCGACGCCCGGCTTCCGCTCGGCCGGTATGCCGTTCAACAAACGGTTCAGCGCCACCCCCAGCGGGGTCGTGTCGGTGGCGAGCGTCGCCGATGTGCAGCGGGCAATCGAGTGGGCGCACGACGTGGGCGTCGACGTCGTCGCGCGAGGTGGTGGGCACAGCTACGCGGGATACTCGGCCAACACCGGGCTGGTCATCGACCTCAGCGCGTTGAACACCGTGTCCGCCAACGGTTCCACCGGGCTCGTCACGGCGGCCGGCGGCGCCCGGATGGCCGACGTGTACGCCGCGATCCAACCCTATGAGATGGCGTTCCCGCTGGGCAACGGGGCATCGGTCGGCATCGCCGGCCTCACCCTCGGCGGCGGCTCCGCGGCCACCTCACGCAAGTTCGGACTCACCGCCGACACTCTCGTGCGGACCACCATCGTGACCGCCGACGGCCGGTTGGTCGACTGCGACGCCGCGCAGAACGCCGACCTGTTCTGGGCATGCCGAGGTGGCGGCGGCGGAAACTTCGGGATCAACGTGTCCCTCACCTTCCAGGCCCGTCCGGTGTCGGACGTGTCCACCTGCCTGCTGCTGTGGAACCGGACGGACGCACCGAAAGTCCTCGCACTCCTCCAGGAGATCGGATGGCACGCTCCGGACGAGTTCTCGGTCAGGCTCGGTGTCAACACGACTGGCGGATCGGACATCATCGTGTCGGCCGTCGGGCAACACCTCGGCCCGGCGTGCGAACTGAGGGAGATCCTCGCCCCCGTGCTCGCGGTGGCCCGCCCGGTCCGCGAGGACATCGCCGACCGCACTTTCTGGCAGGCCAAGGACTATCTCCTGCACGAGACCTCGGAGGGGGCGTTCGCGGTACGGACGAACTTCGCCTTGGCGCCACTGCCCGAAGAGGCGTTCGCGGAGATGCTCTCCTGGATCGATGGCTGGCCCGGCAGCAGCAACCCGGACGGCGGTGGCTTCGCCATGTTCGGCTGGGGCGGCGAGATCAACCGGGTGGCACCGGAGGACACCGCCTTCCCCCACCGAGACGCGAACTATCTGGTCAGTGTGGACACCTCATGGACCGAGGACGACGAACCGGACACAGTGGACGCCAACTTCCGCTGGCTGGCGGGCCTGCAGGAGGCGTTGGCGCCGTACATGTCCGAGGGCGCGTACCTGAATTTCATCGACCCGGACCTGCCAGACTGGCGCACTGCCTACTACGGTGCCAACTACCCGAGGCTGGTGGAGATCAAGCGGCGAGTCGACCCGGACGACGTCTTCAGCTTCGAACAGAGCATCGGATCATGACTGCCTGAGTGCCATGTCGACGATCGCGGTGGCCAGGACCATTGCCGAGCATGTCGGGGACCGGACCCCGGATCGGACGCAGCGGCTACTGAACCGGGCGCGCTGGGACGAGGCCGAGGCGATGGCGCAGATCCGGGGGTTCACAGTGTCCGAGCTGGAAGAGGCGGCCCGCAAAGCGGGGCGTCGGCGCGGGAAGCCGGTGATGGGGGCGCTGGATGAGACCGGCAGCAAAAGAAAGGCGAAGCCACCGATCTAGTACTCCAGCAGCACTTCGTGATTTTGGCGCTGTCTTCGCTGGTAGTGGGCTTGCTGGGCACGGTATTGATGTCGTCTGCGCCAGAAGGACCAGGCCCAGGTCACGAGTCGGGCGGCCGGGGTGGTGATCAGGTGTGCCAGGAGACGTTTGGTCTCGCCCAGCGTGACTGGGATGAGGCCGCTGCCAGGGCTTTTGGGGCGATCGCGGCGGTGACGGCCAGGTAGGTGTGGGCGAGCATGGCCAGGGTGATGTGCCTGTACCAGGAGTCGTAGCGGCGGACCTGGTAGTTGTCCAGCCCGACCTCGGTTTTGGCGGTCTGGAAGCACTCCTCGCCCGCCCAGCGGGCGCCGGCCACACGAATCAGCTCGTCGTCGGTTGTTCCTGCTGGGGCGCAACATAAGTAGTAGGCAAGTTCGAGTTCACCCTTGTTGGGGTGAGCGAACGACGTACCAGCAGCCATCGAGCCCAGCCAGGTGGAGTGGTGTCCTGGTAGACCGGTAACGAGGCCACCGCCCAGTCGAACAGCCGTGGCCCCTTCGCGCCCTCGCCGCAACTGCGGCGTTTCCAGGCATCGTGGGGAGCCTGGGTGGCCAGGACATCAGCACGGGAGGTACCGGCCGTGGCTGGGATGGTCTGGTTGCAGGCCACCGCGACGACGTAGCTGATCCGTCTGTGTTCCAGCCAGGTCCGGAACTTGTAGTCCTTGCCGTACGCCTCGTCCGCGGTCGCCCAGCCCGCGGGAACACCGGCGTCCAGCGCCCGGGCGAGCATCTACTGGGCGAGCACGGTCTTGGTCGCGAACTCGACGTCGTCGGGAATCGCCGCTTCCCGGCAGCGGTCACGATCGCCGGTCCAGGACTTCGGCAGATACAACTCGCGGTCGATCAACGTGCGTCCTTTGCTGGTGGTGTAAGCAAGAAACACGCCCCAGCTGACAGTTCTCGACACGCCCGGCGGTACCGGAATACTGCCGCTGCACACCCGCGGACTTGGTGCCCTTCTTGAGAAATCCGGTCTCGTCGACCACAAGTACCCCGTCCCGTTCGCCGAGGTGCTCCACCGCATAGGCACGTACGTCATCACGAACACCGTCAGCGTCCCACATAGCGGCGTTGAGCAGACGCTGCATCCCGTCCGGGGTCAACTCACCGGCGGCCTCGGCCAACGTCCAGCCGTTCTTGCCCGCCAACGGGCATGTCGAACACCCAGGCGCCCAGCACGTTCTGGCCGTTGTCCTTGACGTACCCCAGCCGGAAGCGGCTGCCGTGCGCGCCGTCCAGGCTGACCGCGGTCAGCTGCGCGGGGTTGTCGGGCGCCTTCTGCACGTACACCCATGCGCTGACAGAGAAGTTCTGGTCGGTGTGGGTGTCGATCGGGTCCGTGGACACCGCTCCGGGCGTGCCGTCGAACTGCACGGCACCGCCGAACGGGCCGTTGCCGAACGTCGCACTGCCCGACAGCGTGCCCGGCTTGGCGCCGATCGCGTCGGCTGCGGTGGTGCCGGTCTTCTCCGTCAAAGCCCACTCGTGCACCAGGTTGAGGTCCCGGCCCACGAGCGCGGCGATCTCGTCGTCGAACAGGTCACGGCCGTACACGGTCACCGAGTCGATCGCGCCGGGGAAGAACTCGACCGGCGCGCCGTTCCACTTGCCACGGCCGATCGCCAGCCCACCGGACGCGTTCCACGGTGTTACGGTGAACTGGGCGGTCGCAGCCACGGTTCCGTTGACGTACAAGGAAATCTGATGCGAGGTCACCGAGTACATGCCGACCAGGTGCGTCCACATGTCCTTCTGCGCCAGCGGTCCGGTGGCCTGCGCGGACCCAGTGCCACCGTTGGTCGCGTCCTGACCGGTCATCGAGAACGCCCACTTGCCGTCGTTGGTGACGCGGAGCATGAACGCGCTTGCCTTGGTGCCGTCGGCGGAAAGGACCTCGTGGTAGGAACCGTCACTCGCCTTGGTCCACTTCACCCATGCCGCGACCGTGAAGTCCTGGTCGGTCCGCAGCACGTTCGGTGTCTGGACCGAACCGGTGGTGCCGTCGAGCTGGACAGCCTTTCCATTGTGGACGGTGTCGTGTCCCTGGGTCCAGGACGTGCCGCCGGACAGGGTGGCGTCCGCGCTGTGGCCGGAGACGTCCTTGGTGTCACCATTGAGCGGCCACTGACCCGCGCGCACGTTGTCCTGCTGGACGATCTGCTTGACGCTGGCCGGGCTCACCTCGCGCGAGTACGTCCGCACCTCCGCCACGTTGCCCGGCCAGAACGCCGCCGCGGCACCTTTGGCCTGGCCGCGGCCGATCACGAACTGACCGGTGGTGCTCGGCACCTGCGGCACCGTAGTCGTCAGGCGATTGTTCACGGCGGCACCGTTGACATACAGCACCATGTAGTTGCCCGTCGGCAGCACCGCGAGAGTCCCGGTGACATGCGTCCAGACCCCGGCCTTCGCCTTCGGGCTGGTCACTACCACCGCGCCGCCCAAGGTGAAAACCCAGTTGCCGTCGTGCAGACCGAGACCGACGCCGCTGGCGGCGCCGTCCGCGGCCGCGAACCCCTCCTGCGACACCGCCAACGCGTCCGTGGCCGGCACCTGATCCAGCCGCACCCACGCGCCGACGCTGAACGACTTGTCCGTGCGCAGCATCGGCGTGCCCATCTTGACCGCGCCCGCCGTGCCGTCGAAGTGAACAGACCCGGTGAGCGGACCACCGCTGGTGGTGAAGGACGCGCCTGTGCCCAGCACACCGGCCGGTCCGCCCTGCACCCCGTCGACAGCGGTGGTGCCGGTGCCGTCGTTGAGCTTCCAGTAGCCGGTCTGCACGTTGTCCCGCTGCACGAGATCGGGGATCTCGTCGGCAGACAGCTGCCGGTCGTAGAGCCGGACCTCGTCGATCTGCCCGATGAACTTGTTGACGCACGGGTCTGTGCCCCACAGCATGCAGCCGATCTGGATCGGCGCCGATGGCGACGGTTTCTGGACGAACACACCGGCTCCGGCGGTCACACCGTTGACGTAGAGCCAAAGTGCGCCCGCTCTGGCGTCGTAGGTGAAGGTCAGGTTGGTCCAGACCCCCAGCTGCACCGAGTTGGGCTGGGAGTTGGCGCTCGCCCCGGCGAGCGGGTCCCCGCTCTGCATCAGTGCCGACCAGTACCCGCCGTTCTCCGGCCGGTAGGTCAGCGAGATCCGGCTGCTGGCAGAGGTCTGCTCGGACAGCACGGTCAGGATGTGGTCCTTGGCCGCCGGATCGATCCGCACCCACGCGGACATGCTGAAGCTGCCCTCGGTGTTGAGGACCGGTGGCACGGTCAGATGTGCACCGTCACCGGTCAGCGTGATGGCCGAACCGACCGCGCCCGGCGAGAACGTCACGTTCCTCGGTCGAGGCCGCGTCGTGCGAACCGAGGTACGCGGTGTCCTTCCCGTTGCCTTCCAGGTGAAACTCAGCCACCGGACCCGCACCGGACCGCACGTAGAAGTGGTACGTGGTGATCGGGCTCATCTTCCCGGCCCGGCTCACCGACCGGACGAACAGGTCGCGCGGCCCGTCACCGGGCGGCGGGATGGACAGGGTGACGTTGCCGTTGAGCTGGTCCGGTGTCGCGACCTTGTCCGGCGCGTCGTTCCACCCCCACAGATAGTGGTCGACCGCCGTGAGGTCCCTGATCACGCACCCTGTGCCGGAGCAGTGGCCGACGCCGGGCGAGAACGTGAAGTTGCCGGGCTGGTTCACCCCGCCGTGCCACGCGTTGTCCGCCGGGTACTGCGCACTGCCGACGCCGGGCGCGTACTGCAACGGGGTGTGGTCGACGACGAACCCCAGTCCCTGCGTCCAGTTGTTCTCGTTGCAGCCGTCTCTGGCGTCACATCCGCGCAGGGTCCAGTCCACTCTGGTCCCGGGTTGCATTCCGGCGAGATCCATGGTGACCGAGTGGGTACCGCCGCTGGCCAGGAACGTGAACGGTTCGTAGTGGTCGACGACCGGCGTTCCGCCCGGCACAGTCGCCGACCATGCCCACAGTGGACGGACGTTGTCGCCGTCCTGGTCGTTGACGGTGCCCTTGATCGCGATCGAGTTGTCGCCGACGTACGAGACACCGTCACAGAAGCGGCACGGCGCCGGCAACGCCGGGTCGGTGCGGAGGTCGGTCGGCTTGTCCGGCGGGAAGTTCCACTCGACGTGCAGGTAGGGCGCCTTGCCCTGCTGGTCGTTGTCACTCGTGCCGAACTTGCGCCACTGGTTCTGGTCGCCCTCGTTGGCCGCCTGCAGCCAGTAGCTGGACAGGCCGTTGGGGTTGATCGCCCAGTTGCCGCCACCGGTGCCCAGCCCGATTCCCAGCGGCTGGTGGCCCTGGCAGCCGAACTGCCAGTTCTCCGCCCCGACGTTGGCAGCGCCGACAAAGGCACCGCCGGGCATGGTGTTCCAGCTGTCCGTCGGGACCACGTCCCGGTTGGTCACCCACAGCTGGTCGTTCGCGGCGATCTTGCAGTCCGGGCCCCACACGGCGGAGGCGTTGAACGTCGCCGAGATGATCGGCTTGCCCGTGAGCCCGGAGGTGTCGAAGCGGAAGTACGAGCGCGCGGTGACGATCGGGCTGTCCCACGCGGTGTGCCCGACCCGGGCGACGATCGCACCGTTGAGGCCGTTCTTGTTCTCCGGATCCGTGTTCGCGCCCATCCAGTGCGTACTCGCACGGACATTGCCGGTGCCGTCGGACATCGTCGTCCACCCGGGAATTCCCGAGGTGGCCCAGTTCGGTTGAAGCACAAGGGGGAACGTGGCGTAGGGATCGGCCAGCGCCGCCTGGTCGGCGGCGCCGAGCCCGGTGGTCGGCAGGTTCGCTGCCGCGTCCTTGGACTTGACCACCAACCGCCCGGCCACTCCCCCCCCCTGAGCCGTCACCTGCACGTCCACGCCGGGCAGTGCCTCGTTGTAGGTTGCCG
>CBIMJO010000553.1:0-6643 GCA_966244135.1 uncultured Actinocrispum sp.
TCCACGGTCTTGCGGCGCAGCTCTTCCAGGAGCTGCATGGCCAGCGGCGCGAGCCGGGACTCGGTGTACCGCATGGCGGCCGCGGGGTCGTTGCCCGGCGAACCGAAGTTGCCCTGGCCGTCGACGAGCGGGTAGCGCATCGACCACGGCTGGGCGAGGCGGACCAGGGTGTCGTAGATCGCCGAGTCACCGTGCGGGTGGTAGTTGCCCATCACGTCGCCGACGACGCGCGAGCACTTGACGTACCCGCGGTCCGGCCGGAAACCCGAGTCGTACATCGAGTACAGCACGCGGACGTGCACCGGCTTGAGGCCGTCCCGCACGTCTGGCAGCGCCCGGCCGACGATGACGCTCATCGCGTAGTCGATGTAGGAGCGCTGCATCTCCTGCTGGATGTCGACCGGCTCGGTGCGGTCGCCCTCCGGCGGCAGAGTCGTCTCGGTCACGGTTCTTCTTTCGGTCCGGCTGGAATTGAGAGTCTACTGTGGACGGATCACACGTCGAGGAAGCGAACGTCCTTGGCGTTGCGGGTGATGAACGAGCGGCGGGCCTCCACGTCCTCGCCCATCAGCACGCTGAACAGCTCGTCGGCCGTGGCCGCGTCGTCCAGGGTGACGTGCCCGAGCACGCGGTTGGCCGGGTCCATCGTGGTCTCCCACAGCTCGTCGGCGTTCATCTCGCCGAGACCCTTGTACCGCTGGATGCTGTCGTCCTTGCCCATGCGCTTGCCCGCGGCCAGGCCCTGCTCGATCAGGCCGTCGCGCTCACGGTCGGAGTAGGCGAACTCCGGCTCGGCGCCCCGACCGCTCCACTTGATCTTGTAGAGCGGCGGCTGCGCCAGGTACACGTGACCGTGCTCGACGAGCGGGCGCATGAACCGGAACAGCAAGGTGAGCAACAAGGTCCGGATGTGCTGACCGTCCACATCGGCGTCGGCCATCAGCACGATCTTGTGGTAGCGCAGCTTGGCGAGGTCGAACTCGTCGTGGATGCCGGTGCCCAGCGCGGTGATCAGCGACTGGACCTCGGTGTTCTTGAGCACCCGGTCGATCCGGGCCTTCTCCACGTTGATGATCTTGCCCCGGATCGGCAGGATCGCCTGGAAGCGCGAGTCACGGCCCTCCTTGGCCGAGCCACCGGCCGAGTCACCCTCGACGATGTAGAGCTCGCACTCCTCCGGGGTGGTGGAGCGGCAGTCCTTGAGCTTGCCGGGCAGGCCGCCGATGTCCAGCGCGCCCTTGCGGCGCACCAGTTCGCGCGCCTTGCGGGCGGCGATCCGGGCCTGCGCCGAGGAGACCGCCTTGGTCACGATCGTCCTGGCGTCCGCCGGGTTCGCCTCGAACCAGTGCGCGAGCTGCTCGTTGCAGGTCTGCTGCACGAAGGTCTTCGCCTCGGTGTTGCCCAGCTTCTGCTTGGTCTGGCCCTCGAACTGCGGTTCGGCCAGCTTGATCGACACGATCGCGGCGAGACCCTCGCGGATGTCCTCACCGGTGAGGTTGGTGTCCTTCTCCTTGAGCAGCTTCTTGTCGCGCGCGTACACGTTGACGACACGGGTCAGCGCGGCGCGGAAGCCCTCTTCGTGGGTGCCGCCCTCGGGGGTGTTGATCGTGTTGGCGAAGGTGTAGACGGACTCGGAGTAGCCGGTGTTCCACTGCATCGCGATCTCGACCTCGAGGCCGGTGCCCTTGGCCTCGAACGCGATCACCGTGTTGTGGATCGACTCGCGCGCGTGGTTGATGTGCTTGACGAAGTCCTCGAGGCCGCCGGGGTAGTGGTAGGTCCGCTCCTTGATCCGGGCGGCCTGGCCCTCGGCGTCCTCCTGGGTCTCCTCCTCGGAGACGCGCTCGTCGCGCAGCACGATCGTGAGGCCCTTGTTCAGGAACGCCATCTCCTGCAGGCGGCGGGCCACGGTCTCGGCGTTGTACGTGGTGGTCTCGAAGATCGTCGGGTCAGCCCAGAACGTGATCGAGGTGCCGGTCTCCTCGGTGGCCTCGCCCTCGATGACCGGGGTGGCCGGCTCGGTGTCGCGGTAGCTCTGCGTCCAGACGTGACCGTCGCGCTTGACGACCGCCTCGAGCCGCGAGGACAGGGCGTTCACCACCGAGATGCCCACGCCGTGCAGACCGCCGGACACGGCATAGCTGTCGCTGTCGAACTTGCCGCCGGCATGCAGCACGGTCATGACGATCTCCAGCGCGGACTTCCCCTCGTCCGCCTTCATCGCCACCGGGATGCCGCGGCCGTCGTCCACGACCCGCACGCCACCGTCGGCCAGCAGCGTCACCTCGACCTTGGTGGCGTAGCCGGCCATCGCCTCGTCGACCGAGTTGTCGACGACCTCCCAGATAAGATGATGCAGACCCCGCTCACCCGTGGAGCCGATGTACATACCAGGGCGCAGGCGCACTGCCTCCAGCCCTTTGAGCACGGAGATGGACTCGGCGCCGTAACTCTTACCGTTCTCATTGGCTGCCACGGGCGTGGATTCTCCTCGTCTCGCCGAGGCCTGGATGGGCCTGTCGCTGATCCCCTCTATATCTTACTGGTAGAGCTCGCCAGAACCGCCCATAGGACACCTCTAGATTGCTCACAGACGCTCCGGCGGGAAGTTCGCCGGGTGCGACCGGCTGAGCCAGGGTCTCAGACGCTCAGGTTAGCCGTACGTGTCCCTCGGTCCGCGACCGGGAACATGCCTGGGCCCGTAGCGCCAGCTGGGCGCCGCCGGGCCGTGCACCTTGAGCCGTTTGACCACGTCAGGACCCACACCCTTGGCGATCTTGGCCAGCAACTGGCGCTGCAGCAACCGCAGCTGTGTCGCCCAAGCGGTTGACGATGCCTGCACGGTGAGCTCGCCGTCCCGCAGCGACAGCGGCTTGGCGTGCTCGGCGATCTCGGCCCCGACCAGGGCGGTCCACCGGCCGAACACCTCGCCGTGGGCCAGCTGCTCGTTCCAGCCGCGGTCCTTGGCGATCCGGCCGAGGATCGAGCCGAACCGCTGCGGGTCGCGCATGTCGGCACCGGAGCCGGACCAGCGCCTGCGCCTGCGTAAGTCGGTGTGCGGGGCCTGGCCCTTGCCGCCCTTGCGCTTGTTCCTGGTGCCGGCGGCGGCCTGTGCGGCCTTCAGTGCGGCCCGGGCGAGGTCCGACCCGCGAAGTTCGCGCACACCCTCGGTGGTCGTGCCATCACCCGATTGAGCGGTCTTTTTGGGCGAAATGCCCGAGTTATTGGCGTTCGAACCCGCTGGAGTCACCGTGTTATCCACACTATCCACAGAGTTGTCCCCAGCTGTGGGACGGGTCACACCACTTGGGGTGATCTTCGGTAGCTGATCGTCATCAGACACGCTGGACCTCCCCGCCCGCGACCACGAACCTCGTACCGGTCAGTTCGCTCGGCACATCCTCCTCCACCGCGGCGGTGATCAGGACCTGTTCGGCCGCCGTGGCCACTTCGGCGAGTCGCGCCCGCCGCCGCCGGTCCAGCTCGGCGAACACGTCGTCGAGCACGAGCACCGGCTCCGAGCCCTCGGCCCGCAGCAGCTCGTACGCGCCCAGCCGCAGCGCCAGCGCGAATGACCAAGATTCGCCATGACTCGCGTAGCCCTTGGCGGGCGCGTCACCGAGGTTGAGCTCCAGCTCGTCGCGGTGCGGGCCGGTCAGGCTCACCCCGCGTTCGAGGTCCGCCGACCTGCCCTCGGCCAGCGCGGCGAGCAACGCGTCGCCGACCGCCTCCGGGTCCGCGCGTTCGCCGTCGGGTTTTCCGTAGCCGGGTTCGAGGCCGGCCGCGATCGACGAGCGGTACCCGATCGAGGCCGCGAGCGTCTTGTCCGACCCGGCCACCCCCGCGTACGCCTCCACTACATAAGGAGTGAGATCCGCGACGAGGTCCAGGCGCGCGGCGAGAAGCTGCCCGCCGTGCGTCGCGAGATGACCGTCCCAGACATCGAGAGTCGAGATGTCGCCCTTCGACCCGGCGCGCCGCGCGGCGCCCGCGGTCTTGAGCAACGCGTTGCGCTGCTTCAGCACCCGCTCGTAGTCCGAACGCACTCCGGCATAGCGGGGTGCGCGCAGCACTAGCAGGTCGTCGAGGAACCGCCGCCGCTCACCGGGATCGCCGCGCACGAGCGACAGGTCCTCCGGCGCGAACAACACGGTGCGCAGAACTCCCAGGACATCCCGCGGCCGCGGCACCGGGCCGCGGTTGAGCCGCGCCCGGTTCGCCTTGCCCGCGGTGATCTCCAGCTCGATCGTGAGCTCGCGCCCCTCGTTGACCACGGCCGTGCGCACCACCGCGCGCGACGCGCCATGCCTGATCATCGGTGCGTCGGTGGCCACGCGGTGCGAGCCCAGCGTGGCCGTGTAGCCGATCGCCTCGATCAGGTTGGTCTTGCCCTGGCCGTTCTGCCCGACGATGACGCTCGGGCCGGGTTCGAAAGTCAGGTCGGCCTGCTCCCACGACCGGAAGTCGACGACCTGTAACTGCCGTACGTACACCTACGCTTTGTGCACTGCATGGCCGCCGAACTGGTTGCGCAGCGCGGCAACGGCCCGCATCGCCGGCGAGTCGTCCTGCCGGGAACGGAACCTGGCGAACAGCGCGGCCGAGATCACCGGCGCGGGCACCGCGTGGTTGATCGCCTCGGCGACCGTCCACCGGCCCTCACCGGAATCCTCGACATATCCCCGAAGGTCGTCCAGCTCGGGGTCGGAGTCCAAGGCGCGCACCAGAAGGTCGAGCAGCCACGAGCGCACGACCGTCCCGCGCTGCCACGCCCGGATCACCGCCGGCACGTCGGTCACGAGGTCAACGGTGTCAAGGAGTTCGAAGCCCTCGGCATACGCCTGCATGAGCCCGTACTCGATCCCGTTGTGCACCATCTTCGAGTAGTGCCCGGCACCGATCGGGCCGGCGTGCGCGAAGCTCTCCTCGCGCGGGCCCTCCGGCCGCAGCGAGTCGAACACCGGCATCATCCGCTCGACATCGGCCTTTTCGCCGCCGACCATCAGGCCGTAGCCGACCTCGAGACCCCACACCCCGCCGGAGACACCGACATCCAGGTAGTGGATGCCTTTCTCGGCAAGGGATGCGGCGTTCTCCTTGTCCTCTGTGTACTTCGAGTTGCCACCGTCGATCACCAGATCGCCTTCGGACAACAGGGATTTCAGCTCCATGATGGTGTCCCGCGTCGGGTCGCCGGCCGGCACCATCACCCAGACCGCCCGGGGCGCCTCGAGTTTGCCCACCAGGTCGGCGAGCGACTCGGAGTCGCTGACATCCGGGTTGCGGTCGTAACCGACCACGTCGTGGCCGGCCTTGCGCAACCGCTCACGCATGTTGAACCCCATCCGGCCGAGGCCGACGAGCCCGAGCTGCACGGTGAACCCCTTTGCTTGGAACGAAAACTAACCCGGCAGCCGGACCGGCATCAGCAGGTAGAGGTAACCGGGCGTGACCTCGCCATCCTCGCCCACCGGCTTGATCAGCGCCGGACGGTTCGGTGTGGTGAAGGACAACTCCGCGCGATCGGTGTGCAACGCGCCCAGGCCGTCCTGCAGGTAGCCGGGGTTGAACGCGATGGTGACCGGGTCGCCGTCGAACTGCACCGGCAGCTCTTCCTCGGCGCTGCCCTCGTCGTCGCCACCGGCCGACAACTTCAGCCCGCCCTCGTGGAACTCAAGGCGCACCTGGGTTCCGCGCTCGGCCACGAGCGACACGCGCTTGATCGCCTCGGTGAGCGGACCCACCTCGATGATCGCGTTGGAGGTCTGCTCGGTCGGCAGCAACTGGCGGTAGCGCGGGAACTCCGCGTCGAGCAGACGGGTGGTCGTGCGGCGGCCGGTACCGGCCAGACCGAGCAGGCCGTCACTCGACGACAACGCGAGCTCGACGGTTTTGCCAGCGGTGCCAAGGGACTTCGCGGCATCGGCGAGCGTGCGCGCGGGCACGAGCACCGCCGCGTCCTCGACACCGTCGGCCGGCTTCCACGCGAACTCGCGCATGGCGAGGCGGAACCGGTCGGTGGCAACGAGGGTCAGGGTCTCACCGGCGATCTCGACACGCACACCGGTCAGCATCGGCAGCGTGTCGTCGCGACCGGCCGCGATCGCGACCTGGGCGACCGCCTGGCCGAAGACCTCACCGGCGAGCTCACCCGCGAGCTGAGGCATGGCGGGCAGCTGCGGGTAGTCCTCGACCGGCATGGTCGGCAGGCTGAACCTCGCGCTGCCACACGTGATCGTGACCCGGGCGCCGTCGACGGAGATCTCGACGGGCTGGTTCGGCAGTGCCTTGGTGATGTCCGCGAGCAACCGCCCGGACACCAGGGTGCGGCCGCCGTCGGCGATCGTCGCCGGCACACCGACCGTTGCTGAGACCTCGTAGTCGAAGCCGGAGATGGTCAGCGCCTCGCCCTGGTCACCCGACCCGGCGTCCAGCAGCACCCCGCCCAGCACTGGGACGGGAGGCCTGGACGGGAGGCTGCGCGCAACCCAGGCGACGGCGTCGGCGAGACCGTCGCGCTCGACGCGGATCTTCATGGAGGTCCTTTCAGACTCGGCCTGTTGATCCCCCGGCTGTCGCCCTCCCCGGACATGGGGCGGCGAAGCTGTAGAGGCTCAACCGTAGAGCGTGCCGACGGGGTTCG
>CBIMJO010000554.1:0-6638 GCA_966244135.1 uncultured Actinocrispum sp.
TGCGCTCTCAACCGTCCACTCCCAGCAGCCGCGCACTCTCCAGCAGTGGCGCCTCACCAGCGCCCGCACTCCCAGCAGCCGTCCACTCGCCCGTAGCGGTGCCGCCGTACTAGCCGCGACCGCACGCCCACCAGGCCGCAGCCGAGACGCGACCGAGCGCAGATCATCGAGTGATCCGACGAACTGTCTCCCTAAAGCCCGCCCATGGCTCGAGCGAAGTACGCCGAGCTCAACCGGGTCCGGACGAACCCGATCGACAACGCCATCGACGCCACGGGCGTGGTCAGACGACCACTCACTGGCGCCCGAACCAAACGCAGTCGGCCCCGGCCGCACCAGACCCCAGCGGACCCAAACCTGGCGGACTCGGCCTCGACGTATTCGGTCTCGACGGACCTGGCCCTGTGCACTCGACCCAGGGCGCAACCCATCCCGACGGACTCGGCCCGGCGTGCAACCGCAGCAGGCGACCGCGCGTACGGCGGCCTTCGCCGCAACGGCGCGTGCCTGCCCAAGAGCCACGCCCCGGATACAGCACGAGACGCACGCGAACCTACTTCGCCGCCCACCGCTGGTACGGCTGGGCCCACGCGGTGCCGGTCGGAATCCGAACGGCGCCAGCACCTCGTTCACCTGCAGCGCAGCGGCTCGTGGCACACGCCGGACCTATCGCGCACCTGGTGCCCGTTGGGAGGCCCAGACCTTCAAGACCCGCCACGCGGCGAACGCGATGCGCGGCTCGCGCCGAGCCGCAAGTCCGGGGAGTTCGCGTTGTTGCGTACTGCCGCTGGTCCCGTGGATTCGTCCCGGCCGCCGACCAACCAGAAGGCGAGGCCGTCCGGCATCCACCAGATCAGCAGCCACCCGGAAGCCATCCAGGGCTCGCGGTTCGTCGCCTGGGCAACCGGCGCGCCTCGTTCGCGCCGTGCCCACGGACTCGACCACCTGGACTCGAACCAGCAACCCTTCGATGAACAGTCGCTTGCCCCTGCCGCAGGCCGTGCGGGTTCATTCAGTTGTAGGGAACCGGCGAGCGTCAGCGGGCGCGGACGAAAGCCTCATGCCAGGCAACGGCCTGCGCGTCGGTCAGCGAAGCGACCTGGTCGATCAGCACCCGATGGCGTTCGCCATCGTTGTGCGCGTCGCGCCACGCGGACTGGAACGCCGGTTCCAGAGCGTCAGGTGTGTAGTCCTCCAATGCCTTCAGTAGTTCGGTCAGCAGCTCGCGCTGCTGTTCCTGCAAGGCCAGCCGGGTCGGGTCGCTCATGACGTACTTGAGCGCCAACGACTTCAGCAGGGCCACTTCGACCGCGGCCTGGCGCGGGATCACCAGATCCGCGTCATACCGGGTCAGGTCGCCGTCGCCGTACACCCGCCGTGTCTCGCCCACGGCGGCCGAGGCGAACCGGCCGACCAGCTCACTGGTCAACCGCTTCAGCGCGACCTGCGCGCCGAACGACCCGTCGTAGCCGACCGCCGCCGCGACCGCCGAAAGATCCAGCAAGTGCGCCGCCGCGGCTTCCAGCTCCGCCAACGGCTCCGGCGAGAAGTGCCGTGCGGCCAGCTCAGCGATCGCCGACCGCTCCTCGGCGTCCGCCAGCACACCCAGCGCGATCCGGCCGGCCCGGACCCCGTCCTCCACGTCGTGCACCGAGTAGGCCACGTCGTCGGACCAGTCCATCACCTGGGCCTCCAGGCTGCACCGCCGCTCCGGCGCACCCTGCCTGATCCAGTCGAAGACCGCGCGGTCGTCCTCGTACACGCCGAACTTCCGCTTGCCCTCGATGCGCGGCCACGGGTACTTGACCGTCGCGTCGAGCACCGCCCTGGTCAGGTTCAGCCCTGCCGACGGCTCCTTGGGTTCCAGCCTGGTCAGGATCCGCAAGGTCTGGGCGTTGCCCTCGAACCCGCCATGGTCCCTGGCCGCCATGTCGAGCGCGGTCTCACCGTTGTGCCCGAACGGCGGGTGGCCGATGTCGTGCGCGAGGCCGGCCGTGTCCACCACGTCCGGGTCGCAGCCCAGCTCCTCGGCGATCTCCCGGCCGATCTGGGCGACCTCCAGCGAGTGGGTGAGCCGCGTGCGCGGCACCCCGTACACCTCGGTGCCCTCGCCCGGGCCCACGACCTGGGTCTTGCCCGCCAGCCGCCGCAACGCCGCCGAGTGCAGCACCCGTGCCCGGTCCCGCGAGAACGGGCTGCGCCGCTGCGCCGGGGAACCTGGCAGCACCCCGCCCTTGGGTGGCTCGTCGAACAGCCGGGCGGTGTCGTGCGCTGTGTACGTCACTCGAGGTCCACACCGATGTCATCCGCCGGGGCGTTGAACACGCGGTAGTACAGCAGCGCCGCGGTCTCCCGGAAGATGTACTTCGCCTGGATCTCGCGCGTTTGCACGACCGGCCCGGTGTGGGTCGGCGACGTCCACGCGGACAGCCCCGCGTCGCGGGCCATCGTCCTGGCACGTAAGGAATGCCACGGGTCGCTGACGATCACCGCCGACGACCAGCCGCGCTGCCCCGCCATTCTGGCCACCGCCTGGATGGTGCCCAACGTGTCGTTGCCTTCGCCGACCGCGACCACCTTGTCGCGCGGCACGCCGTGCGACGTCAGCCACTTCACGCCGGCGTCGGCCTCGGTGTACTGGTCGCCCGCGCGCCGGCCGCCCCCGGTCACGATGTAGCCGGCGACCCCGGCCTCGAACAGGTTCTTCGCATGCTGCAGGCGGTTCTCCAGGATCGGCGACGGCTTGCCCGCGTACTGCGCGGCGCCCAGCACGACCACCGCGTCCGCCCTGGTCCGGTCGTCCTGCCTGGCCTCCTGCCACACCCGGAACCCCGTGCCGCCCACGACCAGCGCGAGCATCAGCACGAGGCCGATCAGGCCCCTTCTGATCCAGCGTTTGGCCCTGATGGCCCTGGTTGGGTTGGTCACGATCGCATCATGGCAGACCGCACCGACAGTTTCGGACGGCCGGGGTCAGAGCCAGCCGCGCTCCTCGGCCAGCCGGGCCGCCTCCGCCCTGGTCCGGGCCCCGGTCTTGCCGATCGCGGAGGACAGGTGGTTGCGGACGGTGCCCTCGGAAAGATGCAGCGAACGCGCGATGTCGGCGATCGTCCCGCCGTCGCTGGACTCGGCCAGCACCTCACGCTCGCGCAGTGTCAGCGGGCTCTGGCCGGTCGCCAGGGACTCCGCCGCCAGCGACGGGTCGACCACGCGCAGCCCTGCGTGTACTCGACGGACCGCTTCCACGAGCTGCTCAGGAGGCGCGTCCTTGACCACGAATCCGGCCGCGCCCGCGGCCAGCGCCCGGCTGAGGTACCCGGGCCGGCCGAAGGTCGTGCACATCACCACTTTGCAAGCGGGCATCACCGCGCGCAGCTCCGCCGCCGCGGTCAGCCCGTCCTTGCCGGGCATCTGCACGTCGAGCAGGGCCACGTCAGGACTTGTCCGCTGAGCCGCAGGCAGGACGTCGTCGCCGGTACCGACCTCGGCGACCACCTCCATATCGGACTCGAGGCCGAGCATCGCCGCCAGCGCGCCACGGACCAGTGTCTGGTCGTCGGCCAGCAGAATCCTGATCATGTCGACACATCCGCCCGCAACAGGAACCCACCTTCGTCTCGAGGCGCGGCCGTGAGCCGTCCGTCGACCTTGGCCAGCCGCTCCCGCAACCCGGCCAGCCCGTTGCCGTTGCTGTCCACAGTAGACAAACCGGGTCCGTCGTCCTCGACCTCGATCCACGACTGTCCCAGCCGGATCTGGCAACGGCTGGCACCACTGTGGCGGATCACGTTGGTCACGCCTTCGCGGAGAACGTATCCGAACGGCTCCTGCAGCTCGCCGGGTACGTCGTCGACCGCCTGCGGCAGGTCCGCGTCGATGCCCGCGGCAAGCAGCGCGGCTTTGGCGCCCGCGATCTCGGCCGGCAACGACACCCGGCGATAGCCCGACACGGTCGCCCTGATCTCGGTGAGCGCCTGCCGCGACAGCCTTTCCACGTCGTGCACCTCGGTCAGCGCTCGGTCGACGTCCGCGGAGCTCTCCAGGATGCGCCGGGCCAGACCGGCCTTGAGGGTGATCGTGGTCAGGCTGTGGCCCAGGACGTCGTGCAGGTCGCGGGCGACCCTGGCCCGTTCCTCGGCCACCGCGAGCGTCCTGATCTCGTCCCTCGCCAGCTGCAGCTCACCGGACTTCCGCGTGAACCCGCGGACGGTGAACATCAGACCGGTCAGGATCGCCAGGATGACGCCACCCTGGAAGTTCGGCGACCCGTGCTGGATTCCGGTCACCGCCAGCACGGCCGAGCTGGCGGTGGCCCCGTAGGCCAGGCCGACCGCGGACGGCAGCAACATCATGGCCGCGACGACCGCGTACGTGAGGTAGATCAGGTCGTCCGAGTCCATCAGCAGCGCGAACACGATCGGCGGCAGCGTGCACGCCACCACCAGCCAGATCCGGGCCTGGTGGGAGAGCTCGAGACCGCGCCACAGTCCGAACGTGTAGATCGCCCCGTACGCCACCGAGAGCAGCAGGATCGTGATGCCGACCCACCCCGGCCGTTGCGGTTCGAAGCCCTTGATGATCGCCTCGGCCAGGTAGAACAGGAAGATCGCCGGGAACAGCGCCGCCGCGAGCGGCGGGCGCCGTTCCAAGGACTCTGGCCAGGTACAAGCCGCGTTCACGGTCCTACCGTACGTCCCAGTCACTTCCTGGCGCTGTCAAGCCGGTAGCGACGGGTCACCAGGACGCCCAGCACGACGGTCCAGGCGGCGAGCACGAGCACCGCGGGCAGCAGGTCCTGCCCGGTGTCGACCGCCGAAGCGCCCACCTTGTTCATCCAGTAGGTCGGCAGCACCTTGGCCATGCCGTTGAAGAAGCCCGGCAGCACGCTGAGCGGAACCCACAGCCCACCGAACATCGCCAGCACCATCATCAGCACACCGGTGATCGACTGCATGCTGTCCGCCGTGCCGTACTGGCCGAGCAGCAAACCCAGCAGTGCGAACGGGATCGCCGCGAGCCATACGCCCACCGTGACCTGCAGCCACTGGCCGGGATCGAGCCGGACGCCTTCGAACACCACGCCGACCAAGGGCACCAAAAAGACCGCAGGCAAGGCGATCACCATGCCGACGATGCCTTTACCCGCGAGGTAGCCACCACCGGTGAGCGGAGTCAGACGCAGTTGCCGTTGCCAGCCGGCGTCGCGCTCGATGGCCACCCGGGCGCCCGCGAACAACGCCGCCGCGAAGGCGCCCCAGGTGCTCATGTTGATCATCAACACGGTCCGGGCATCTGGGCTGCTGCCATAGACACTGGCCAGGAACACGAACATCACGATCGGGAACGCGACGGTGAAGATCAGGAACCGCCCGGCCCGCAGCGCGCGTTTGATCTCAAGGACCAGGTATCCGGTGCTCATCAGGCGTTCTCCTTCGCGGTCAGCGCGAGGAAGGCCTCTTCCAGGCCGGCGGCGCTGATCTCGATGTCGTGCACGTCGGGGTAGGTGTTCAGCAGAGCGCGCAGTGCGGCGTCCGAGTCGGCGCAGTCCAGCTGGACGCGTTCGGCGCGACGGGTCACATCCAGCACGCCGGGCAGCCGGACCAGCTCATCGGCGGCGACATGCGGAAGCACGGCGTTGATCGTGCGGCCGGAGGCCATTTCCCGGACCTTCGCCACACTGCCGTCGGCGACGATCTGGCCGGACCGCATGAGGACCACCCGGTCGGCGAACTCCTCGGCCTCGTCGAGATAGTGCGTGGCGAACAATACGGTCCGGCCTGCGTCGGTGAAGTCCCGCATCGAGGCCCAGAACTCCCGGCGGGTACCGACATCCATCGCCGCCGTCGGCTCGTCCAGCACCAGCAGATCGGGATTGGACACCAGGGCCACGGCGAACCGGACGCGTTGCTTCTGCCCACCGGACAGCTTGGTGCAACGGCGATTCGCCAGGTCCTCGATGCCGGCGCGGCGCAGCGCCTCGGACACCGGCATCGGCCTGCGGTGCAAGGACGCGATCATCGCGACGGTCTCCCCCACTGTCGCGTCATCCAGCAACGTGCCGTTCTGCAGCATCGCTCCGATCGCCCCCTCGGCGACGGCATCCGCGGGCTGCTTGCCGAACACCGTGACCTCACCACTGTCCGGCCTGGTCAACCCGATGATCATGTCGACCGTCGTGGACTTGCCCGCGCCGTTCGGGCCGAGCAGCGCGACGACTTCGCCGGGTGCGATCAGCAAATCGATCCCGTCAACCGCCCGGACGTCCCCATACTGCTTGCGCAGTCCCGCGATGCTGACCGCGGCTCCCAGTTGCTTCACCTCTCATACTGTGCTTGACCTGGGGATTCGACACTCAGGCCGCAAGTCACGACTGCACCCATGACATCTGTCGTGGCCTTAGAACTCCTAACAAAGTCGATCACGGAATAGCTTGATCACCTGGGCTGTTGATCAGGGCGTGAGAAAGGGCCAGCAGCCACCCTGGATCGTGTCTGACGAGTTGTGGGCGCGCATCGAGCCGCTGCTGCCGGTCGTCCAACACGATCCTCGCCACCCTGGCCGTCCTCGACGGGATGACCGCAAGGCGTTGTGCGGCATCCTGTTCGTGCTGTACACCGCCATTCCCTGGGAGTTCCTGC
>CBIMJO010000555.1:0-6637 GCA_966244135.1 uncultured Actinocrispum sp.
GTGACCATCAAGCTCGACCGCACCAAGCCGTCGATCACGGGCTCGGTCACGGCCGGGACCAAGGGCGCCAACGGCTGGTACACCGGCCCGGTCACCGTCCACTTCGTCTGCGCCGACCCGGGCGCGGCGGCATCCGGCATCCCGGCGACCGCGTGCCCGGACGACGTCGTGCTCTCGGCGAACGGTGGCGGCCAGGCGGTCACGCGCTCGGTGACCGACCGCGCGGGCAACAGCTCGTCCGCGACCGTCGGCGGGATCGGGGTCGACCAGGAACGGCCCACCATCACCGCGATGAGCGTCCAGGACGGCGCCGTCTACCGGTCCGCGGCCCCGGCGCCCACGTGTACCGCCACCGACGATGTGTCCGGTGTGGACTCTTGCGCGGTGACGGTGACCGCGTTGGCCTCTGCGGGTGACTACTCGTTCACGGCGACCGCGAAGGACAAGGCGGGCAACACCACCGTCCAGAACGGCCGCTACCACGTCACCCTGTACGCGTTCAGCGGGTTCTTGCAGCCGGTCAACGACCCCGCGGTGCAGCCCGGCGTTGCCCCCAGCATCGTCAAGGCGGGCAGCACGCTGCCGGTGAAGTTCCAGCTGCGGGACGCCAACGGCGCGCTGATCCAGGCGCGGACCACGCCGCAGTGGCTCACGCCGGTGCGCGGCGGGCTGACCACGGCACCGGTCAACGAGACGACCGGCGCGGACCCGGGCACTGCCGACGGTTCGTTCCGCTGGGATGCCGCTGCCCAGCAGTACATCTACAACTGGCAGACCAAGGGCCTGGCGGCGAACTACACCTACCGGATCGGCGTCCGCCTGGACGACGGTCAGGTCTTCCAGGTCACCGTGGGGCTGAAGTAGGACTTTGGACCCTAATGGTCCCAAACCCCGTGGTGATCGGTAACCGGTGACGTCTCGTAGTCGACCTACCAGATGAACCCATACGGCCGGAAGGACGAGAGATGCCGATCAGAATCGTCGTCATCGATGGGCAGACCCTCACCCGCTACGGCCTGTCCGGCCTGGTCGCGGAGCAGCAGGACATGGAGATCGCGGGCGAGTCCCCGTCTGCCACGCAGGCCCGCGATGTCATCTCCGCGACCCGGCCGGACGTTGTCACCATCGATGTCGCCCTGCCCGACGGTGACGGACTGCAACTGGCCCGCGAGCTGCGGGACCTCTATCCGGGCCTGGGCATCGTCATGCTGACCTCGGTCGGCGAGGACGACGTGCTGTTCCGGGCGCTGGACACCGGGACGTCGGCGTTCGTGCTGAAGACCGCGCCGGTCGGCGAGGTGCTCGGCGCGATCCGGCACGCGGCCGTCGCGGCGACCTCGTTCACGGCGACCGGGCTGCTGGGCGCGCTGGCCCGGCGGCGGGACCAGGAGGGCCAGTTCGCCCTGTCCCCGCGGGAACGTGAAGTGCTGGAGCTGCTCCGGGACGGCATGTCGGTCCCGGCGATCGCGCTGGCCATGTACGTGAGCAGGTCGACGGCCAAGACCTACGTGGCGCGGCTGTACGACAAGCTGGGCGCGGCCAGCCGGGCCCAGGCGCTGATGATCGCGCTGCGGCACGGCCTCATCACCTACGAGCTCCCCGTTTCCTCGTGAGCGCGTGTTAGGGACCGCTCCCGAGGGGGTGGGTGGTGGATGATGGGCTGATGGAGCCGGATCTGGACCGCGGCCGCCGTTTCCTCGAGGTGATGGCCGGGATCGCGGCCGGCAAGGCCCTGCCGGACGTGCTGCGGGAGATCGTGCGGGGCGCGGTCGACCTCTCTCACGCGTCGTACGGCGTCCTGACCATGGGGGACGTCATCGTGCACGCCGGTCTGGACGAGGATGCGGCCGCGCGGATCCAGGAGGATTCCTCGTGGCCCGCGTCCGCGCCGGACATGTTCAGCGTACCGATCCCGGTCCAGGCCGGGTTCCTGCACGTCTCCGGCGGGCCGTTCAGCGACCTGGAGAAACAGGCGGTGCACGCGATGTCGGTCGCGGCCGCCATGGCCATCCGGGACGCGCGGGTGCTCGATGCCTCCCGCCGCCGCGAGGCCTGGCTGCAGGCATCCAACGAGATCACCGAGGCCCTGCTGTCGGGGACCGACCCGGGCCGCGAGCTGACGTTGATCGCCTCCCACGCCCGCACCGTCGCGGGCGCCCCGATCGCGGCCATCGCGTTGCCCGACGACGAGCAGCCCGGCGTGCTCATCTTCGAGGTCGTCGAGGGCGCGGACCGGCTGACCGGGGCGTCCATCAAAGTCGAGGGCACCGCTTCCGGGCGGGTCTTCGACACCGGTGAGGCGTTGCTGATCGACAACTACGGCGCCGCGGCCGCGGCCTGGCAGGCGGGAGCCGGTGCTTCGCCGCCGTCCGGTCTGCGGGAGCTGGGGTCGGCCGCGATCGTGCCGTTGACCGCGGGGTCCGAGGTGCTCGGCGTGCTTTTGCTGTGCCGCATGGCCAACGAGCCGTTGTTCGAGCAGTCCGACCTGGACCTGTTGCGCAACTTCGCCGCGCACGCCGCCCTGGCCTTGCAGTACGCCGCCGCGCGGCGGGACCAGCAACGGGTCGTGGTGTTCGAGGACCGTGAGCGCATCGCCCGTGACCTCCACGACCTGGTCATCCAGCGGGTGTTCGCCACCGGCATGGCCCTCGAAGCCGCGGCCGCCGTGATCCCCGTGAACCCCGCCGACGCGGCCGGCCGGGTCCGCCAGGCGGTCGACGACCTCGACAAGACCATCCAGGAGATCCGCACAACCGTCTTCGCGCTGCAGCAATCGGACATCGACAGCCTGCGGTCCCTCGTCCTGGCCACAGTGGACGATGCGACCCCCGCGCTGGGGTTCTCGCCGTCGGTGCGGTTCCGGGGGCCGGTTGATACCGCGGTGGCAGTGGAGATCACGGAGCAGATGCTTCCCGTGCTGCGCGAGTCTCTGTCCAATGTGGCCAAACACGCGCAGGCTTCCGAGGTGTCCATTGAGATCTCGGTGACGGACAGCCTTTTGATTCGTGTTGTTGATGACGGGGTTGGCATTCCCGCCACAGGGCGGCGGAGCGGGCTCGCGAACATGGCGACGCGGGCTGAGCAGTTGGGTGGGACGTTCAGTCTCACGGATGCTGATCCGGGGACGGAGCTGACTTGGCGGGTGCCGCTGCGGTGACCTCTGGTTGTCGCTTTGGTGACCCAGGTCCCTCAAGTGCGGCGTTTGTGGCGGAGTTCGGTTGCCAGGACGGCCGCTTGGGTTCGGCGGCGCATGCCGAGTTTGGCGAGGAGGTTGGAGACGTAGTTCTTGACGGTCTTCTCGGCCAGGAAGAGGCGCTCGGCGATCTGGCGGTTGGTCAGGCCTTCGCCGATCAGGTCCAGGACTTTGCG
Organism: uncultured Actinocrispum sp.; assembly: GCA_966244135.1. Taxonomy (GTDB): domain Bacteria; phylum Actinomycetota; class Actinomycetes; order Mycobacteriales; family Pseudonocardiaceae; genus Kibdelosporangium. The sequence goes on from CBIMJO010000555.1 coordinate 3,370, forward strand.
TTCCTGCTCCGTGAGCTCGTTGAGACGGTCGTTGGCCGCGGTGCCGCCGGAGCGCAGGCGGGCCAGGACCTGGCTCGTCGCGGTGGGGTCCAGCAGCGAGCCGCCCTGGGCGACCACGCGGATGGCGCGCACGAGGTCGCCGCCGCGGACCTCCTTGAGCACGTATCCGGCCGCGCCGGCCATCACCGACTCGAACAGCGCCTCGTCGTCCGCGTGGGATGTCAGCATCAGGCAGGGGAGGTCCGGCATGTCCGCGCGGAGGTCCCGGCACACCTGCACGCCGTCGCCGTCGGGCAGCCGCACGTCCAGCACCGCCACGTCCGGCCGGAGCTGGGGGACCAGGGCAAGCGCCTCGGCGGCTGTGCCCGCCTCGCCGACGACGGTGATGTCCGGGTTCGTGGACAGCAGTGCGACGACGCCCTTCCGCACGACCTCGTGGTCGTCCAGGAGGAACACCCGGATGGTCCCGTTAGCCATCCCCCTACCGTAGTAGCCGGGTGTGCCCATTGGAACAAACGTTTGTCACACGTCCGGGTGGTCAGACGGCGACGGGGATCTCACGCTGTGGCGTGGTTCTGTGCCGGAAAGCGCGGGTGGCCGCGACGGTCGTGGTGACCAGCAGGACCGGGTAGAGCAGGCCCGCGGCCAGGGTTCGGCGCAGCGGCTCGTCACCGAACCGCATCCGGTGGACCACACCCCAGACCACGCCCGGTCCGGACACAACGGCCAGCAACACAACGGCGTTCGGCCCGGTGATCCCGTTGTACGCGCTGAGCCCGAGTACGGCGAGGGCCACCGGCAGCGCCGACCACGGCGCCAGCAACGTGTAGAGGTGATCGAGCAGCGCCAGCGTGCGGATCCGCGGTGATCGCACCAGCGGGCGCACGTACTGCAGGTGCCGCAGGCTGAGCGGGCTCCGGACCAGGCTCTTGGCGGCTGGGTGACTGACGATCGCCTTGTCCGCGTACCGGATTCCCACACCGGCGAGGTGCAGGCGCAACCCGAGATCCGCCGACCACGGCTCGTCACCCAATCGGGTCAAAGTCGTCAGTCGTACGAAGTGGCCGTGCCCGGCGAGCTCAACGCTGCCAAGCGCATCCGCCAGCCGCTGCGAGGCGTTCTCGGCGACCGACGACTCGAGATCCTGCAGAACGCCGGAGATCGTGCGCCGGTCGCGGACCCGCATCCGGCACTGCACCGCGCCGACCGCGCGGCTGCCGAACAGGGCGGCGACGTGCTCGAGCATTCCGGGCGTGCCGTGACCGTCCGCGTTCAGCACGCCGATGATCGTCTGCCCCTCGACGCCGTCCCAGGACGCGCGCTGCCGGATCATCCGGTACGCGGCGTTGATCGCGTCCGCTTTCCCTTGCCGCGCCTCGGGAATGTCGCGCCGCAGCACGTGCAGCCGGGTGTCGTGGATGCTGGCCAGCAGGTCCGGCGTCTGGTCGGCCGAACCGTCGTCCACCACCAGCACGTCCACCGGGTGCTGTTCGGAGTCGAGCGCGAGCGCCTGTCTGACCGTCTCGGCGAGTTCGGCTGCCCGGTCCATGGCGGGGATGACGATCCAGAACCTCATCGGATCGACCGCCTCAACACGGTCGCCCGCACCGTCAGCAACACGGCCAGGACGCTGAGGAGAACGAGCGCCACAATGACGGTATTTTTACCGGCAAATAGCAGTCCCGCGGCGATCAGAACCCCTATCGGCGTGTGTCGGATCAAGGACATCGACCGCCTCCGGAAGGGAAGGAATGGATAGACGGACCATACTGGCCGGGTCCACTCCTGATATGATCTTGCAACGCTTTGACCTGCGGTGACGCACTTTCTTGGGACTTTAGGCCCGGTCACATTCAGGGCGTACGGCCTCGGTGTGCGGGTATTTCTCAGTCGGTGAGCCCGTTGTTCTGTCGGGATTTCACCAGCAGCCGCCACGCGACCTGTGAATCGATCGCCATCTGCTGGCGGGCTTTGGCCAGCTCGCCGATCTCGGCCAGGTCGTGTTCGCCGAGGGTGTCGTCGAACAGGTCCAGGATGGTCGCGCAGAACAGCACGAAGCACCCGCTCTGCCGCCGAAGCGCCCCGATCGGGTGAGTCGCGTCCTCGTCCGGTACCTGGACGAGCCGGTTGGCCAGCCGGACCAGCCCGGCCACGTCCATGGTCTGCGGGATGCTGACCAGGTCGGCCTTCAGATCCGACAAGGCCGGGCTGTCGTCCAGTGTTCTTGCCGTGCCCGCGAAGGCGTGTGCCTTGCGGTCCAGTTCGCGGCGGACCAGCAGCCGCGTGATCGCCGCCAGGGTGGGCTCGGCCAGGTCGGCGGCGAGGTCGAACATCTCGATCACGTGCCGGCGCAGGTCGCGCGGCAGGCCGCCGGACAACACGTGGCACAGCGACGAGAACTGTTCGGGCACGTCCAGCGCCCGGCGGGCGATCCAGCTCCGGCTCTCCGCGATGTCGAAGTACTCGACCAGGATCATCTCGGAGAACGCGCTGTCGAACGCGTCCCGCACGGCGATCCCGCGCCGCTCGAACGTGGTCAGCGCGTCGTCGGACACCGACACCAGGAACAGGCAGCCGGGCACGCCGAAGATTCCCTTGATGTCGTTGACGAACTCGTGTGCCTTCTCCGGTTCGCCGATCTTGTCCAGCTCGTCGATCGAGATCACCAGACGGTCGTGCAACCCCAGCGTCCGCAACCGTTCCGCGGCATAACCGGCGAACTTCCGGAACTCCTCGACCACCTCGGGATAGGTCGGCCGCTGCTCCGCACGCTGCGTGGACCACGTGCGGGCCGCCTCGCCGCTCAACGGCGTGCTGAACTTGCCGGACCAGCCGGTGGTGTACGTCTGCAGGAACCGGATGCGGTCGAGCTGCCGTTCGGCGAGATCGACCAGCAACAGCACGTCCCTCGGCGCCCGGCGCGGCGCGAGCCGCCTCACGAGCGCGTTGAGCCCCGTGAACACCAGCCCGCCGACCACCCACACCCCGTAAAGAGCGGCGACGGCGCTGACCGCGGCGACCGTGAGGTCGTTGCCCTGCGGCAGGTGCGGGGCGTGCTGGATCAGCTGCCAGAGCCGTTCCAACGGCCAGGCACCCCAGACAAAGCGTCCCGTGGCTACAGCTGCGCCCAACAGCACAACGAGAATGATGCCTCGCAGGACCCACCGCCAGCGTGCGCTCCGGCGTTCCATCGCCCGGCGTTCCCGGCCGTCTCCCGTTCTGGAAGGGCGATGCCGCCGACCGGCCGGTGCAGTTCGGTGCTCAGATC
>CBIMJO010000556.1:0-6633 GCA_966244135.1 uncultured Actinocrispum sp.
CAGCAGCAGGACCGCTGGCGAGCGAAGTCGCACACCTCGCTGCGCGGGCCGCTGCCCTACACGGCGCCGCCGTTCGTCACCCCGGGCACCGGCACCCTGAAGCTGACGCTCAGCCCGGCGAACCTCACCGTGCAGTCGTCGAACGGCAAGAAGATCATCATCAAGGGCCAGATGTTCACGGCCACCTTCACCGTCCAGTCCCCGGCCATGCAGCCCACCCCCGGCGGCCCGGTGCCCGACCCGGTCGCGGTCAAACCGGGCACGGCCCAGTTCATCACCACCAACGCGACCGTCTACGCGGGCTGAGCCCCGGTCAGGAGTGCTGCCAGTGGCCACGTCCTGGCCGGTGGCGGCAACGCGGCCGGTGGAGGTTCGTCCTGCCGGAGGTGATCTGGACCATTCCGAGTGGGTCCGGTGTGGATGGTCAGACGTCCAGGCCCAGCACCAACTGGGGCTGTGGAATGGTGTGGTCGTCGCGAATCGGGCGCACGGCCGTGCCGATGGCGAAGAACTCGGTGGTGTGACCGCCCCAGGTGTGGTTGTGCTGGGACAGATCCACGCCGACGATCCCCTCGGCGTGCAGGGCCTCGGCCTCCTTCTGCATCCGCTCCATGGCCAGTTCCCTTGCGTCGTAAAGGGCCTGGGTGAACTGGGGCAGCTCGACGTTGCGGCCCACATTGGACACGACGTTGCCCAGCGTGCGGTGCGCGACGTGGTAGACGCAGGTGCCCATGACCATGCCGACCGGCATGTACCCGGTCTGCAGCAACGTCCAGAAGTCCTGGCCGGACAGGTCGGAGGTGAACGGCTTGTCCCGGTTGTTGCGCCAGTTCCCGCCCTTCTCGGACTTCACCGCGGTGCCGATGGCGATGAACTCCGCGATGTCCGAGCCCCACTCCTTGAGCTCGACCTTGAGCCGGACCGCCACGATGCCGTCCGCGCCGAGCACGTCCGCCTCGGCCTCCATCCGGTTCATCGCCAGCTCCCGGGCGTGATACATGGCCTGGGACAACCGGTCCAGCTCCTGGTTGCGGCTCCACCGTCTGAACTGGACACCCACGTGGTAGATGGACGTGCCCAGCACCAGGCCCAGCGGCCGGAACCCGGCCTGGCGCACCAGCAGGAACTCGTTCACCGACAGGTCCGAGGTGAAGATCGACCCCGGGGTGCCCGGCTTCAGCTCGTTGAGCCGCTTGATCGCGTCCGCCGGGATGTCCAGCTCGGTCTCGTCCATCCTGTTTCCTCCCAGTGCGAAGTCGCCCGGTGTGAGCCGGCTCAGTGCAGTCGCATGATCTGCGGCGGTGCCGGGGCCGCGCCGGTGGCGAACCGGCTGATCGCGGTGCCGGTCAGGATCGCCTCGGCGAGCATGTCGCTTCTGCCCTCGGCAGGGGAGCTGCAGGGCTGTTCCCAGATGCGCAACGTGGAATCGCGGATCACCACACCGTCGGCGCCGTACCGGGCGCAGTCGGCCCGCAGCGTCCTGCGCGCGGCCATCCTGGCCGTGGCCACGAGTTTGGTCCGGCCGGTGAACTCGGTGTTGCCCCAGGCGCGCCGCTCGATCTCGGTGCGGTAGTCGTCGTGCCGGACCATCATGCCGATGCCCAGCACGAGTCCACAGGGGACCCAGCCGGCGATCATCAGTTTCGCGAAGTCCTGCCCGGTCAGGTCGGACAGGAACGGCCTTTCGGCGCGGACCGGGCCGTCCGCGCGCACAGCCGTGCCGATCGCCCGCAACTCCGTGCCACCGTCCGGAAACGGTGTGGCCGTCAGGGTCACCGCGACCACTCCGTCGCCGCCGAGGGCGCCGCATTCCTCGCGCATCCGGCCAATCGCGAGCGTCCGCGGCTCCAACAGCCCTTTGCGCAGGATCGGGACCTCCTTGACTGCGGCTTCGTTCATGGACGCCGCGTTCTGCGTCGGGACGCCGAAGCCGTCTCCGTCGAACAAGTCGATACCTTCCAGCTGGCCAACCCGCACGAACCAGCCGCGATAACCGCAGTCCCATGATCTGGCGTACGCGGCGTGGTAGACGCAGCTGCCCATGACCTGGCCGACCGGGGTGAACCCCACCGACCTGATGGCGTGGAACTCGTCGACCGTCACCGCCGACGTGAAGGCGGCCATTACGGCATTTCCGGCGAGGTGAGGCGCTGCAACAGTTCCGCCGCAGCGGCATTGGACTGTGCGTACTCGGCCAGCGCGGCGGCCATCCGGCCCGCCCAGACGTCCATGCCCACGGTCTCGGTGCGCAGCACGACCCCGCCTGATTCGTGCCGGATCCGCGCTGTCACCGGTTTGCCCACGTCGTCCCGCTCCAGCGTGAACTGGTGGTCGCCGAGCCGCACGGTGACCGCGAGCACGGGAGCATCCGGCTTGACCCGTCCGAACAAACCGGACTTCCGGTCCACCTGGACCATCTCACCGGGCAGGCTCGCCGACAACGTGTTGATCAGGAAGCCCGCGTACATCGACAGGTCGCTGGTGCCGGCGCGCAGGCTCGCGGCGAGCACTTCGAGATCCCAGCCCCGCACGAGCATCACCCTCCCGTGGCGGAACTATAGTCCTCCCGCGAACCACTGGATCAAGCAATCTCGTTTGACCGCCCCAGGAGCGGGCGGACAGGGTGTGGTGGTGCCTGATCAGCCACCCGAGCGGGTTTTTGCGGCATTTGGGATTTCTGCCGGTTCTTTGGCCTGGCTGCCCGGCGGGGCCGGGACCTGTTGGCAGGCCGATGGAGTCGTCCTCAAACTCCTGGGCCAGACTTCGCCGCGGTGACCGGTCGCTTGCTCGGCTGCGAGATCACCGGGCTGCGTCCGGTCCTCGGCGGGCACAGCAGGTCGCTGACCCGGCTGGCCGATCGCGCCGACGGTGGTGCGGTGTTCATCAAGGCGGGCGGGCACAACGCTAATGTTGAGCTTGCGGTGTACGAAGCTTTGAGCGGCAGGCCCTTCCTCCCGCGGCTGCTTGCGTCCACTCAGGACTCGATGCTGGTGCTGGAAGCCTTGCCGCCGGAAGGATGGGTTCGAGACTGGACTCCTCAGCTCGTCACGACGACCCGCGCGCTGCTGCACGAGATCCATGCATTGCCTGCGCCGCCTGGTGTTCCGAGACTGGGCGCGGTGCCGAACCCGTGGGACGTCATCGCCGCCGATCCGGCGCGGCTGCTGCGGATGGGCGTGTGTTCAGACGGGTGGCTGGCTGACCATCTGGACATCCTGCGAGAGACGGCGGCCCAAGCGCCCACTGCGGGGACAGCCTGATCCATCGCGATGTGCGCGCGGCAAACGTTTGGTGCCAAGGAGATCGGCTCGTGCTGGCCGACTGGGCCTCGGCCGCGGTCGGCGATCCCTGCTGGATCTCCATCTCTGGCTGGTCGCCCTGCACGCCGAAGGCGGCCCCGTCCCCGAGATGGGCCAGGGGCGGCACGCGACTGCCCACGCAGCACTGATCGCAGGCCAACAACCCCTGCTCACGCCGTCGCGGGACGCCGACCCGGTCCTGTTCGAGCAACGTCGGCGCCGCCTGACCGTCGCCCTGTCCTGGGCCGCCCGTCTCCTAGATCTCCCGCTCCCACAGGGGAATGCGCTACCGGATGCGTAGTTTCCGCATGAGCTTCAGCCCGGAAAGCATGCTCTCGACGTACTTGTCGTACTTCTGACCGGGCCGCGGGCCCATGACCTGCTTCTTGAGCACGGCCATGTTCTTGGCGTCGGTGTACTTGAGCAGGCCCTGGTCGCCGTGGCGGGCGCCGACCCCCGAGTTCTTCAGGCCGCCGGACGGCGTGCCCTTTGCGGCGTACGCGGTGGCCAGGATGTCGTTGATGTTGACGTTGCCGGACTCGATCCGTACGGCCACGGCGCGGGCCGCGTCGACGTTGCCACCCCACACGGAGGCGTTGAGGCCGTAGTCGGTGTCGTTGGCCAGCGCCACAGCCTCGTCGACAGTGCTGTACTTGTGCAGCGCGACAACGGGTCCGAAGGTCTCGGTGACGCCGCAGAGCATGTCCTGGGTGACGCCTTCGAGGATCGTCGGCTCGAAGAACGCCGGGCCGAGGTCGGGCCGGGGCTTGCCGCCGCACAACACGGTGGCGCCCTTGTCGACGGCATCGTCCACATGGGACTTGACGCGGCGCATGTGGTCGACCGAGACGAGCGAGCCCATCTCCGGGCCGAAGTCGTAGGCGGCGCGGACATCGAGCGCTTCGGCCTTGGCCACGAACGCGTTCTTGAACTCGTCGTACCGGGACTCCGGCAGGTAGATCCGCTCGATGTGCATGCAGATCTGGCCGGTGTTGCCGAACGCGCCGAAGATCGCGCCCGGCACGGCCTCCTCCAGGTCGGCGTCCGGCAGCACGATCATCGGGTTCTTGCCGCCCAGTTCGAGACAGCAGCCGATGAGGTTGCGGCCGGCCCGCTCGCCGATCACCTTGCCGGTGGCCGTGGAGCCGGTGAACATCACGTAGTCGGCCTGGTCGATGAGCGTCGGGCCGACGTCCGGGCCCTCGCCGCACACCACCTGGAACAGGCCCTCCGGCAGGCCCGCCTCCTCCAGCAGCTGCACGCCGTACAACGGCGAGAGCGCCGTCTTGTTGTCCGGCTTGAGCACGACCGCGTTGCCCGCGATCAAGGCGGGGACGGCATCGGAAATGCCGGTGGCGAACGGGAAGTTCCACGGGGCGATGATGCCGACGACGCCCTTGGGCTGCCGGATCTCGGTCGACGTGGTCAGGAACGGTACCGGCCCGCCGCGGGTGGCCGGGGCCAGCAGTTTGGCAGCGCGTTTGAGGTAGTAGCCCATCACCATCGGCGGGTCGCAGGTCTCCTCGATCGCCATCCGCCGGTTCTTGCCGCTCTCGACCTGGATCAGGTCGGCGACGTTCCGCGCGTTGTCGACGAAGAGGGTGTGCGCCCGCTTGAACACGGCCAGCCGCTGCTTGAGCGGGGTGGCGGCCCACTTCCGCTGTGCCTCGTGGGCGACGGCGAACGCCTGCTCGATGTCGCCCGGCGCCGACTGCGGCAGCTCGACGACCGTGTCGCCGGTGTAGACCTCGGTGAGCTTCCAGGTCGCGCCGGTCGAACCCGGCACCCGCGCGACCAGCCGCTGGACGAAGGCGTCGGTCACCGACGCGGGACGGGTGAGCGCGAGCGGCGTGACGGTCATGAGTGTTCCGCCTCCGAAAGGACGAGCCGCGCGCCTATCTCGCCGATCATGATGCAGGGCGCGTTGGTGTTGCCGCCGGTGATCGACGGCATGATCGAGGCGTCGCAGACCCGCAGCGCCTCGACGCCGCGGACCTTGAGGTCGGGGCCGACGACCGCGAGCTCGTCGACGCCCATCCGGCACGTGCCGACGCCGTGGTAGACCGAGGTCGCCCGGTTGAGGATCGCATCCCGCAGCTCCTGGCCCTTCAGCCCGGTGCCGGGGTGGATCTCCTCCTTGACCGAGCCGTTGAACGCCTTCGCGGCGAAGATCTCCCGCACCATCTCCGAGCCCTCGGCGAGCACCTCGAGGTCGGCCGGGTCGGCCAGGTACTGGAAGTCGATGAGCGGGGTGGCCGTGGGGTCCGCCGAGGCGAGCCGCAACGTGCCGCGGCTCTTGGGGTAGATCAGCGTGGACAGCACGGTGAGCGCGGGGCGCTTGTCGACGTCGTGCCGGATCGGCGCGTCCTGGTTGGGTGACACGTACGCCCACGGCAGCAGGTGCAGCTGGAGATCGGGGATGTCACGGGCCTGGGAGGTCTTGAGGAACGCGACCGCCTCGAAGACCGAGTTCGCCAGGAAGGTGCTGCCTGGCCGGAGCAGCTCCTTGGCCAGGCCGCGCGCGTAGTACGGCGCGGTTCCCCGGTTGCGGCTCGATGTCACGTGGAAGGTCAGCGCGTGGAACATGTGGTCGTGCAGGTTGTCGCCGACCGGCAGGTCCGCGAGCACGTCGATGCCGTGCTCCCTGAGGTGCTCGGCGTGGCCGACCCCGGACAGCATGAGCAGCTGCGCGGATCCGACGAACCCGGCCGAGAGGATGACCTCCTTGCCGGCGCGGATCGTGCGCTGGGTGCCGTCGGCGTCGGCGACCTCGACCCCGGTCGCGCGGCCGTTCTCGATGATCACCTTCTTGACCAGCACCCTGGACTGCAGCTGCAGCGTCGCGGGCGCCAGGTCGTGGATGTAGCCGCGGGAGGCGCTGTAGCGCAGGCCGCCGGCGGCGTTCTGCTGCATCCGGCTGACCCCCTCCTGCGACTCGCCGTTGTAGTCGTCGAGGATCTTGCAGCCGATCGTGTCCGCGGTGGCCTGGACGAACTGCAGCGCGCCCTCCTGCGGGTTGGTGCCGCGGGTGACCCGGATCGGCCCGCCCGCGCCCCGGAACGCGTTCTCGCCGTCCTCGAAGTCCTCCATCCGCTTGTACGCGACGTTCACGCTGTCGGCGTCCCAGCCCACGTTGCCCTCGGCGGCCCAGGAGTCGTAGTTGGCGCGGTTACCGCGGACGTAGACCATGCCGTTGATAGAACTCGATCCACCGACCACCTTCCCGCGCGGAACCGGCATCCGGCGGTCCAGGAGGTGCTTCTGCGGCACCGAGTAGTAGCCCCAGTCGAACAGCTTCTTGAGCTCCGGCACGGCGTGCATCGGGCCGACCATC
>CBIMJO010000557.1:0-6613 GCA_966244135.1 uncultured Actinocrispum sp.
GTTACCAGATTAATTTGACCCCATTGGAGCCGAGTTGATAGCCGGGAGCCCGCGGCTGCTTCGCGAGATCAACGATCGCGCGGCCATCGACGCGTTGCTGCGCGACGGCCCGCTGACGCGCTCCGAGCTGGAGTACGCGATCGGCTTGTCCAAGCCGGCCACCGCACAGCTCCTGGCCCGTCTCGAGGACGAGGGTGTGGTGGTCCGCGAAGGGCTGCGCGGCGGCGGGCGAGGCCCCCGCGCGCAGCTGTGGGCGGACAACGGAGCGGTCGCGCACGTCGCGGCGATCGACCTGACCCCGCGCGGCCTGGACATCGCCATCGCCGACGTGTCCGGCGAGATCCTCGCCGAGCACCGTTTCCCGCTGCCACCCCGCGGCGAACCCGACGACGTCGTCGGCGCCTTCCGCGGCGCGGTCGCGGCCGCCTGCGAACGAGCGGGCCTGACTCTCGCCGACCTGCGCCATGTCGTGGTCGGCACGCCCGGTGCGGTCAACCCGCGCACCGGGCACCTGTGGTTCGCGCCGCACCTGCCGGCGTGGGAGGGCTTCGACATGCCCGGCCGGATCGGCGCGGAGCTGAGTGTGCCCGTCACCATCGAGAACGACGTCAACCTCGTCGCGCTCGAGGAGATGATCGCCGGCCAGGCCACGGAGGCGCGGTCCTTCGTCATGGTCTGGCTGGATCAGGGGATCGGTGGCGCGATCGTCATCGACCGCCGGCTGCTGCGTGGTGCGACCGGCGGTGCGGGCGAGATCGACTGGATGCACGTGCCCGACCGGGCGGCGGTCGACACGGGCATCGCACCGAGCGGGACGCGGTTCGGCGACCTGGTCAGCTCACCCAGTGTGGTGAAACTGGCCAAGGCGCACGGGTTCGCGGCCCGCAACGGCTGGACCGCGGTCACGAAAGCGGTCCAGGCGGGGCAGCAGGGGGAACCGTTCCTGGCCGACCTGGCCCGCCGCGTCGCGACCGGCGTCGCGGGCGTGGTCAGCGTGGTCGACCCGGAACTGGTGCTGCTGTGCGGGAAGACCGGCATCGCGGGCGGGGAGACGCTGAGCCGGCTGATCAGTGCGGAGCTGCGGAGCATGGTGGTACCCCGCACTCCGGTGGCGTTCAGCGCGCTGGGCGGCAACGCCGTGCGTGCCGGTGCGTTGCACTCCGCCCTCGCCGTGGTCCGGGAGCAGGTGTTCGGGCTGACCGGCGACATCACCGAACCATCGCGACGGCTGGAGACCGGTCCAGCCGCCGCGAGTGACTAGAGATCCTTTTTCGAGTTCCCAGGAGGGCTCATGCGCAAGACCTCCATGCGAGTGCTGCTGTGTTCGGTGGCGTTACTCGTCGCGTCCTGTTCGGGTGCGGCGGGCAACGGGGGCGGTGGCAGCGGCGGTAACAGCGACGCGGGCGCTGCACCGGCCAAGGACGCCACGCTGACCCTCGAGGTCTACAGCAAGTTCACCGACCGTGAAGAGCGTGAGCTCAACAAGGTGCTGGACACCTTCAAGAAGAAGTACCCGAACATCACGGTCCACCACACCGGCAACCAGGACGACGACAAGCTCACCCAGTCGATCCAGGCAGGCAACCCGCCGGACGTGGCGATCTCGTTCTACACCGACAACCTCGGCAACTGGTGCAAGAGCGGGGCCTTCCAGGACCTCAAGCCGTACATCGACCGGGACAAGATCGACGTCAACCAGATCCCGGACGCGGTCCGCGAGTACACCACGTTCGAGGGCAAGCGCTGCGCCATGCCGCTGCTGGCGGACGCGTTCGGCCTGTACTACAACAAGGACATGCTCGCGGCGGCCGGGATCTCCGCCCCGCCCAAGACCACCGACGAGCTGTTCGAGGACGCCAAGAAGCTGACCAAGTTCGGGCCGGACGGCTCGATCGAGGTGGCCGGCTTCTCCGCCTCGATGCCGTTCTACGGCAACCTGGCCGAGGTGTGGGCGCCGATGTTCGGCGCGAAGTACCTGGGCCCCGACGGCAAGTCCGGGCTGGCCGGCAGTCCACAGTGGAAGGAGATGTTCGAGTTCCAGAAGAAGCTCGTCGACTTCTACGGTGCGGACAAGCTGGAGAAGTTCAAGGCCGGCCTCGGTGACGAGTACTCCCCGGACAACGCGTTCCACAAGGGCAAGCTGGCCATGGCGCTGGACGGCGAGTACCGCACCGCGTTCATCGCCGACACCGCCAAGGACCTCAACTACGGCACCGCCCCCTCGCCGATGTCGCCGAACAACTCCAAGATGTACGGCGGCGGCCTGGTCACCGGCACGATCATCGCCATCCCCAAGGGCGTGAAGAACCCGGGCGCGTCCTGGGAGCTGATCAAGCACCTGACCCTGGACACCGACTCGCTGGTGTCGTTCTCCAACGGCATCAACAACCTGCCCAGCACGATCGACTCGCTGAAGTCGCCGAACCTCAAGCACGAGGCGCAGTTCCAGACCTTCCTGGACATCTACGGCAGCGGCAAGCTGGTCACCAAGCCGTCCACCGCCATCGGTGACGCGCACCTCAAGGCGGTCAACGACTTCGCCGAGCAGTGGGTGGCCGGCAAGGTCCCGGACCTGGAGGCAGGCCTGAAGAAGGTCGACGACCAGATCAACGACGCGCTGGCGCAGAAGTAGCACGAAACCCTCCGATGACTGCGACATTGCATCGACCGGACACGGACTCGTCCGCGGCCCCCGCAAGGGGCCTCGGGCGGGTCCGTTCCCGCCGCCGGTGGGTTGTGCTCGGGTTCATGGCACCGGCGATCCTCGGGTTCCTGATCTTCTTCGGTTACCCGCTGATCGCCACGGTCTACTTCTCGATGACCCGCTATGACCTGATCAACCCGCCCGCGTGGATCGGGTTCGACAACTACGTCCGGATGTTCACCTCCGAGCCGCTGATCGGCACGGCCGCCTACAACACGTTGTGGCTGGTGATCGTGCTGACGGTGTGCCGCGTGATCTTCGCGCTCGGCACCGCTTCGGTCATCTCCCGGCTGCGCCGGGGACTCGGGCTGATCCGCACCCTGTGCTACCTGCCCGCACTGGCACCGCCCGCCGCGGCGACGCTGGTGTTCGTCTTCGTGTTCAACCCGGAGTTCGGCCCGGTGAACCGGTTCCTGCGCTGGCTGGGCATCGACGGCGGGCTGTGGTTCAACGACCCGGCCATGTCCAAGCCGTCGCTGACCCTGCTGGTGCTGTGGGGTTCCGGCGAGCTGATGATCATCATCCTGGCGGCGCTGCTGGACGTGCCGCAGGAACAGTACGAGTCGGCGTCGCTGGACGGCGCCGGGCCGGCCCGCCGGTTCTGGCACATCACGCTGCCGTCCATCTCGCCGGTGCTGATGTTCGGCATCGTCAACTCGATGATCTTCGCGTTGCAGTTCTTCACCCAGGCGGTGGTGGCCGGAGCGGCGGCCGCCGGGACGGCCGACGTGGCGGGCAACACGAAGTTCATCGGGGCACCGCAGAACTCCACGCTGACGTATCCGGTGTGGCTGTACGTGCAGGGCTTCCGGTACTCCAACATGGGGTACGCGGCGGCCATGGCGGTGCTGCTGTTCATCGTCTCGTTCGCGTTCACCGCGATCCTGGTCCGGCAGTTGCGCCGGGCTTCTCATGTGGAGGAAGGCGCATGACATCCTTTGTGCCAACCTCAGATTCGCATGAGGCGCGTGGCTCCCAACCGCGCCTAAGGGGAACGGGACGCAACCCAGCCATCGGCACGTACCGAACTGGGCCATGCCAACCCAACGCAACCACAAGGGTTAAATTCGGGGAGGCGGAACAGGTATGACGGCCGCGACGATGACTCCTCAGCGGACCGGTGGTTCGCCGGTTCTGTTGCGGCGCAAGACGTCCTGGCAGAAGACGCTCTACTGGGTGGCCACGCACGCGCTGGGCCTCGCGCTGGGCATCGCGTTCACCCTGCCGGTGATCTTCGTGCTGCTCACCGCGTTCATGAAGAGCGACCAGGCGATGACGTCGAGCTGGTGGCCGAGGGAATGGCACTTCGAGAACTTCGTCGAGGTGTTCAACCGGGCGCCCATGCTCACCTACCTGATCAACAGCATGACCTACTCGCTGCTGGCGACCCTGGGCATCCTGCTGTCGGCCATCCCGGCCGCGTACGCGCTGGCGAAACTCAAGTGGCGCGGGCAGACCTGGGCGTTCATGGCGGTGGTCGCGGCGATGATGCTGCCCCCGCAGGTGGTCATCGTGCCGCTGTTCGACATGTGGGTGCGGATGGGCCTGACCGGCACGCTGGTTCCGCTGATCGCGCCGTACTTCCTGTTCGACGCGTTCAGCATCTTCCTGCTGCGCCAGTTCTTCCTGACGATTCCGAAGGACTATCTGGACGCGGCCCGGATCGACGGCTGCTCGGAGCTTCAGGTGCTCTACCGGGTGGTGGTGCCGATGGCCAAGCCGGGCATCGCGGCCGCGGCGATGTTCTGCTTCCTCTACACCTGGAACGACTACTTCGGGCCGTTGCTCTACACCGCTCAGGCAAGGGACAACTGGACGTTGTCCTTGGCGATCGCCTCCTTCCGCGGGATGCACCACGTGGAGTGGAACCTCACCATGGCCGCGACCGTCGTCGCGATGCTCCCGGCCATCGTGCTGTTCGTCTTCGCGCAGAAGTCGTTCGTCAAGGGCGTCACGTTCACGGGAGTGAAGGGTTGAGCATGAGACTGACCGTCGTGGGTGGCGGATCCACGTACACACCGGAGCTGGTCGACGGCATCGCCGGCCGGCGCGCCAGCCTGGACGTGGACGAGATCGTCCTCGTCGACCCGGACACCCACCGGTTGAGAATCGTCGGCTCGTTCTGCCAGCGGCTGCTGGAGCACGCCGGGCACCCCGCGAAGGTGCTCACCACGACCAGCCTGGAGCAGGGCGCCGAGGGCGCCTCGGCGGTCCTGCTCCAGCTGCGGGTGGGCGGCCAGAAGGCCCGGCGCTCCGATGAGACCTTCCCGCACGCGTGCGGCTGTATCGGCCAGGAGACAACGGGTGCGGGCGGTCTGGCCAAGGCGCTGCGCACGGTCCCGGTGGTGCTCGACATCGCCCAGACCGTGCGCCGGGTGGCCGGTGCGGACACCTGGATCGTGAACTTCACCAACCCGGTCGGCATCGTCACCCGCGCCCTGCTGGAGGCCGGGCACAAGGCCGTCGGGCTGTGCAACGTGGCCATCGGGCTGCAGCGCAAGTTCGCCGCCTGGTTCGGGGTGGACACCAACGCCGTGCGGCTGGACCACATCGGCCTCAACCACCTCACCTGGGAGCGCGGCGTCCAGGTGTCCACACCGGACGGTCCGGTTGAGCGGATCGGCGACCTGCTCGGCGAGTTCGGCCAGCGGGTGGCCGACGAGATCAGCGCCCCGCTGGACTGGATGCGCCGGATGAACGCCATCCCGTCCTACTACCTGAAGTACTACTACGCGCACGACGATGTGCTCGCCGACCAGCTGGAAAGCCCGCCGCGCGCGGACGTCGTGATCGAAGTGGAGAACGAGTTGCTCAGGCAGTACGCCGACCCGAACGTGGTGACCAAGCCGGAGAGCCTGGCCAAACGCGGTGGCGCGTACTACTCGGAGGCCGCGGTGCAGCTCGTGCACGCGCTGACCGCGGGCGGTCCCGCGGAGGAGCACGTGGTCAACGTCCGCAACAACGGTGCCATGCCGTTCCTGCCGGACGACGCGGTGATCGAGGTTCCGGCCACTGTGGACGGCAGCGGGGCGACCGCGTTGCCGATCAAGCCGGTCGAGCCCCGGTTCGCCGGCCTGATCTCGCACGTGACCGCGTACGAGTTCCTGGCGCTGGAAGCGGCCCTCAAGGGCGGCCGCGACCGGGTCGCCGACGCGCTGCTGGCCCACCCGCTGGTCGGGCAGTACGCCATCGCGGACCGGCTGGCTGACGACCTCGTGGCCGCCAACCGCGCCGATCTGCCGTGGGCAGCGGTATGAGCGCCGCCGACATCGTTGTCATCGCGATTGACGGCGGGAACAGCAAGACCGATGTGCTGCTGGTGGACGGTTCGGGCGGCGTGCTGGGCCGCGCCCGCGGCGCCGGCGCCTCGCCGCAGACGGTGGGCGTGCGCAAGAGCCTGGACACGTTCGAGCAGCTGGTGATCGAGGCCGCGGCCCAGGCGGGCACGCCGATGAGCCCGCCGTTCGGTGCGCACACGGCGGCCTACCTCGCGGGCGCCGACCTGCCCAAGGAGGAGGAGGTCCTCGAGCGGACGCTGGCCGAGCGCGGCTGGTCACCGTCCATTGTGGTCGGCAACGACACGTTCGCGTTGCTGCGGGCCGGCACGGCCGACGGCGTGGGCGTCGCCGTGGTGTGCGGGGCCGGGATCAACTGCGTCGGCGTGTCCGCGAACGGCAAGGTGCACCGCTTTCCCGCGCTGGGCCGGATCTCCGGCGACTGGGGCGGTGGGCTGCACCTGGGCGAGGAGGCGCTCTGGTCGGCGGTGCGCGCCGCCGACGGCCGCGGCCCGCACACGGAGCTGCTGCCCGCGGTGATCGAGCACTTCGACGCGCGGGACATCTTCGACGTGGTCGAGCGGCTGCACTTCGAGGGCCTGCACCGGTCGGTGCTGCACGAGCTGCCGTTCCG
>CBIMJO010000558.1:0-6610 GCA_966244135.1 uncultured Actinocrispum sp.
TGTGTGTAAGGCTGGCTGTCGGCCAGAATGTGGATGACCTTTTCGGCCGCCCGCATCAGTTCTCCGCCTCCCGGAAGGACGCGACCAGGCCGCGTGCGGCCTCGGCCAGCATCGAGGTGTCGTTGCTGAGCAGGACGAAGCCGCAGCCGTCGCGTACCGCCCGCGCGGCCCGCACGGGTGCGCTGCCGAACGCGAGCCCACAGCGTTTGCCGGCGGCGTGGGCGGCCTCGATCGCCGAACCGATCAGCTCCACGACCTCCGGTGAGGACGGCGTCAAGCCCATGGACATCGACAGGTCCGCCGCGCCGACGAACACAGCGTCCACAGTGTCCAGTGCCAGCATCTCGGGCGCGGCCTTGATCGCTTCCACGCTTTCCAGCTGTGGGATGCACAGCACGTCGTCGTTGCCGGTCGCGAGGTACTCGGCGTTCGGGCGCAGCCCCCAGGCGCCCGCACGGCTCGTGCCGCCCGCGCCGCGGACGCCGTGCGGCGGGAACCGGCACGCCTGCCCGACCGCGGCGGCCTGCTCGACCGTGTCGACGTGCGGCACGAGAATGCCCATGGCACCGGCGTCGAGGATCTTCTGGATCGTCGACGGCGTCTTGTCCGGCACCCGCACCAGGGGCGTCATGCCGAGTGCGGCAGCGGAGTTGATCAGCCGATAGGCCGTTTGCAGGTCGAGCGGGGCGTGTTCCAGGTCGGCCACGACGAAGTCGAACCCGGCGTACGCCATGATCTCCACCGGCTCCGCCGACGCGATCTTCAGCCAGGTGCCCACCGGGGTGGCAGCCCGTCCGAACAGCCCGCCGCCCGTCCGTCCCGGCGTCTTCACGGCATCGGGTAGTCGTCGGCGTTGAGGACCCAGCCGGATTTCCCGGAGAAGTCCGCGCGCGGCGGGCTGAAGATGTCGATCAGCTGGTTCACGCCGGGATCGCTCGCCGCGGACGTGGGCACGGTGGGCGGTGGGATGATCGCGACGGATGGGCTGCCGAGCCGCACGTGTTCGTCCTCGCGCCACCGGGTGCTGTCGGCCAGCCAGGGCGTTCGAATGTGGTGCACGTACTCCCCTTGCACCGCAAGGGAAAGCTGTTCGAAGTCGTCGTGGGTGTGCGGGGAGAGCTTGTGCGGGTCTCGTGGCCCGTTCTGCTCGGGGATGAAGTTGACCATGAACGAGCGGGTGCGGAAGATGCGGCCGAACCGGTTCTGGTCATCGGGCACCGTGGACAGTGGATAGAACCGGACGACCTTGTCCCCCAGTGGTTCCGGCCATCGTCGCAGCAGCGCCACGCGCGGGTGGTTCTCGGCGTACGCATCGGTGTTCGCCGGTTGGTCGCGCCACGCGGGTTCCGTGGCTTCGATGAGCCTGATGAGCGGGCCGTCGCCGTGCACGCTGATCCTCGACGCGCCCGGTGGGACGACAACGAGGCCAGGTTCGTCGATCTTCGTCGCGCCGTCGTCGGTGAGCACGGTGAACGCGGGGGACGCGCCGGTGACCACGATGGCGAGTTCGCCCTCCAGGGTGCCGTTGTCGAGATCATCACCGGCTCGCGCCTCGGTGTGCGCCAGGATGACGTTCTGCGCACGCACAACTGAGGTCTCGCGCAGGTCGAAATACTGTGCGGCCGCGATGGCGTCGCCGCTGTCCGGCCGGCGTGCGGTCGCCGTCGCGAGCGACGAGCGGGGATCGTCCTTTTCGTACACCGTGCTGTCCTTTCCCTCAGGCGTCGAGGTCGAGCAGGTAGGCCGGGTTGTCGCGGACCATGCGCCGCAGGTCCTTCTCCGGCAGGCCGAGGTCGAGCAGCGCCTCGGCGACGCGCAGCCACGCGTCCACCGGCTTCGGGTTGGCGGCCTGGCCGAAGTCGGAGGCCAGCACGATGTGCTCGGGGCCGAGCCTCTCGATCCAGGTCAGCAGCCGCCCCGGGTCCCACTTCTGCGATCCCTCGGGGTCGTACATGCCGACCTCGTGCTCGACGAACGCGCCGAGGTCGATCAGCTCACGGCACAGCTCCGGTTCGGCGCCGATCACGTAGTCGGGATGGCTGACGACCATGCGCTTGATCCCGCGGTCCTTCGCGGCCTCGAACAGCGTGCGGATGTACTCCGGGTACATGTGGCCGCCGTTGACCACGGCCCGCTGTTGCTTGATCTCGTCGAGGATCTCGATCACCTCGGGTTTGAGCGCCCCGGCCTGGTCGACGATGTCGATGCGGTCCAGGGTCAGCGGCACGGTGGTGGTCGGGAAGGCGCCGTCCTCGGGGTGGCACTCGATGTGCCTGCCCGAGGAGATCGTCGGGAACCACACGACCTTGCCGCCCATCCGCAGGCACATGCGCACGGCGTGCGGGTTCAGCCCGCCGACCGTGCTGTTCAGCGCGATGCCGCCGTGGACCGTGGCCGTGACGCCCGCCAGGCGGCCTTTCATCGCCAGGACGTCCATCTGGGTGTTGTGGTGGTGGGACTTCGCGACCATGGCGCGCATCGCGATCCGGGCGCCGTCCTGCGCGGCCTCGACGTGGTCGAAACGCCGCGGGAACGGGCTGGGACCGGAGTGGACGTGCATGTCGACCAGGCCGTCCAGGACGGACGCCATGGCGGGACGCTGGCTCATCAGGCCGCCCTTCGTTCATAATGTGAAGTCGAAGTTCACTATAGGTGTGCTTGTCAACCCTGAGTGCGCCCTTGTGCTCCGAAGTCGCGGCGCTTACGGTACTTGTCGTTCACTTCGTGAACATACAGTTCGGAACCCACCCGGGAGGACGACGATGTCCACACCGCCCCCCATCGCCGAACCACAGCCGGTGGCCTTGGCCGCGGATGGCCCGAGCGAGCCGCACCATCCGGACCCCGTGAAGGTGCGCGCCGCGGTGCGCGGCGGCGTCCTCGCCTACTTCGTCGACCAGTTCGACATCTACCTGCCGATCGTCGTGCTGGCCCCGGCGGCGATCTACTTCCAGGCGGCGAACCTGAGCCCGGCCACCACGGCCCTGCTGTCGTCGCTCGTGTTCGCCTCGACGCTCATCGGCCGCCCGCTCGGCGCCATCATCTTCGGCCACTTCGCCGACACCGTCGGGCGCAAGCGCACCACGCTGGTGGCCGTCAGCGGCTTCGGTGTGGTCACACTGGCGATCGCCTGCCTGCCCGGGCACGAGACGATCGGCACGTGGTCGATCGGCCTGCTGATCGCGCTGCGGTTCATCGACGGGATCTTCCTGGGCGGCGAGTACACGACCGCCATCCCGCTGGCGATGGAGTGGAGCCCCAAGCACAAACGCGGTCTCTACGCCTCGGTGATCACCTCGACCTCCCCTACCGCCTACGTGATGATCGCCGCGATCACCCTGCTGGTACTGCAGGTGGTGCCGTCCGCCGGGCTGCACAGCGCCTACGTCCAGTGGGGCTGGCGGATTCCGTTCGTGATCGGCGCGCTGCTGGCGGCCGTGCTGTTCCGCTACTACCTCAAGCAGGTGCACGAACCACCGGCCGCACTGACCGGCGAGAAGCACAAACTTCCGTTCGTGCGGCTGCTGAGGCGCTACCCGAAGGCGCTGGGCCAGGTGTTCGTGCTGATGACCGGCACGTGGCTCACCACCAACGTGGAGGCCGCCGTGACACCCGCGCAGCTGGCGTCACACCTGCACCTGACGAGCAAACAGGTCACCCTGACCATGCTGGTGATCAACGCCGCCGCGGCGCTGTCCTATCCGCTCTTCGGCCTGCTGTCCCAGCGAATCGGGCGGCGGCGGTTCTACATCGGCTACGGGCTCGCGGTCCTGGTGATCGGGACTGGCTCCTACTCGCTGCTGATGACCTCCAACGGCGGCCTGGGCGCGGTGCTCGGCTTCGGTGTCCTCATTGGAGTGTTCACTGTGGGCACCTTCGGCCCGATCGCCGCGTACCTGACCGAGCGGTTCCCGGCCAGCATCCGCTCGACCGGGTACGGCGTCGGGTACAGCCTCGCGCTGATCGCGCCGGCGTTCTACCAGTTCTACCTGCAGCGCCTCGGCAGCTTCATGCCCGCGCACCTCGCGCCCGTCGTGCTGCTCGTCCTGGCCGGCGCGCTGATCAGCCTCGGCGGGTTCCTCGGCCCAGAGACGAAAGACGTCGACATGGCCGACGACCGCACGATCCCGAAGCTGTCCTGACGGTCATCCCTCTTGGGCGCGGCCGAGATCGTCCGGCCAGTAGTGGCCGCCGAGCTCGAGGGTGAGCTCGCGCGCGGTGTTCACGACGACGCGCAACTCGGGCGCGTCGTCGGACATCGACAGGGTGTTGTCCGGGCCGACGATGGCCAGAGTGGCGCAGATGCCGTACTCGTCGAAGACCGGCGCGGCCAACGCGACGACGCCGGGCGTGCTCATCGCCGTGCAATAGCCGACCGCGCGAACGCGCTCGACGTCGGCGCGCAGCTCCTCGCGGGCCGTCCGGGGCAGGTTCGCCATCAGTCGTTCCATGGACAGCTGGTCGGCGTGGTAGGCGAGGAAGACCTTGCTCTGCGCCGTGTCCATCGGCAGGTGGCTGCCGACCCGTACCGACACGATCACGATGGTGGAGGGGTTCTCCTCGACGCGGGAGACCACCGGCCCGGTGAGGCCCCAGAGGCTGAGCACCGCGCTCGTCTGCGTGGCGCGGGAGAGGGCTCTCATGTGCCGCGGGGCGAGGTTGATGACCCGGCGGTGGCCGATGGCGAAGGCACCCAGCTGCACCAGCAGGCGCCCGGGCGCGGAGCCGCCCTCGGCGGTGCGTTCGAGCAGCCCGGCCGCGACCAGCGACGTGCAGTAGCGGTACGCGGTGGTGCGGTTGAGGTCGAGCCGCTCGGCGACCATGTTCGCCGTCACCTCCGGCGTCGCCGGATCGAACAGCGACAGGATCTGGCTGACCCGGCTCACGGCCTGGATGTCGGCCTGGTCACCACGGTCCGCACGGTCCGCGTCCGGCGACCGGGTCGATTTGGTCACGAGCGCCTCCGCGGACGGTGTTTCGAGAGCCTGGAATCCCTGTTCACTTCGTGAACAACGGCTGTCAGGCTACCCGACCAGCGGGGTGGACAGGATCTGGACAGCTTTGGCCCGGCACGTTGTCCACGCATTTACAACGTTGCAAAACTGGGCCTGCAGCTGTCCGGTCGTGTCCGCCCGAAGTGAGATGGGACGAGAAAATGACGGGAAACTGGCTTGGCGGCGTCGTCGCAGCCGTGTTGATCAGCTCCGTGGCGGCGGCCCCGCCGGCCGAGGCGTCCGCCGGGCTCCTTCTCCCCGACTTCACGACCGCGGAGGCAGGCAACCCGTTCGTGGACGGGTGGTACGCCGATCCCGATGTGGCGGTCTACGGCAGCACGTACTGGGTGTTCCCCACCTCGTCGCGGCCCTACGCGGAACAGACCTACCTGGACGCCTTCTCCTCCCCCGACCTGGTCACCTGGACGAAGCACCCGAACATCCTGACCACCGCGAACGTCTCGTGGGCCACCAGAGCCGTGTGGGCACCAGCTCCGGTGCAGCGCAACGGGAAGTACTACCTGTACTTCGGCGCGAACGACATCCAGGGCAACACCGAGCTGGGCGGCATCGGCGTCGCGGTCGCCGACCGGCCGGAGGGCCCGTACACCGACGCCATCGGCAAACCGCTCATCGGCCAGTACGTCAATGGCGCCCAGCCCATCGACCAGGACGTGTTCATCGACTCGGACGGTCAGGCCTACATGTACTACGGCGGCCACGGACACGCGAACGTGGTCAAGCTCAACGAGAACATGACCAGCCTGGGCAGCTTCGCCGACGGGAGCGTGTACAAGGAGATCACGCCGGCGAACTACACCGAGGGCCCGCAGATGCTGAAGCGCAACGGCAAGTACTACCTGATGTGGTCCGAGGACTACTGGGGCGGACCGAACTACTCCGTCTCCTACGCGATGGGCGACTCGCCTGCCGGGCCGTTCACCAGGATCGGCAAGGTGCTGAGCCAGGACCCGGCGGTCGCCGTGGGCTCCGGCCACAACTCCGTGCTGAACATCCCCGGCACGGACACCTGGTACATCCTCTACCACCGCCGCCCGCTGAGCCGGTCGGGCGCGAACGACCGGCAGCTGAGCTACGACCGGATGTACTTCAACGCCGACGGCACCATCCAGCCGGTGACCATGAAGGTGAAGGACAACTTCGCCGACGGCAACACGCTGGGGTGGACGACCTACGGCGGTTCGTGGTCGGCCACGACCGGCCGGTACGAGACGTCGTCGTCGTTCGGCGGCAAGGCGTTGCTGGACACGAACTTCTCCAACCTCGTCTACGACGCCGATGTCACCCCCAGATCCGCCGCCGGCGACTGCGGCGTCGTCTTCCGGGTCACCCAGCCCACCACCGGGACGGACAGCTATCGCGGCTATTACGCGGGGATCAGTGCGACGGGCCGCGTCCTGCTGGGCAAGGCCAACAACAACTGGACCCCATTGGCGTCGGTACCGATGACCATCAGGTCCGGCACCATATACCACTTGCGGGTGGAAGCGGTCGGCTCGTCGATCAAGGTGTACGTCGACGACATGTCAACAGCCAAGATCTCGGTCACCGACACGAGCTACACCAGCGGCGCCGACGGAGTCCGCGTGTTCAAC
>CBIMJO010000559.1:0-6605 GCA_966244135.1 uncultured Actinocrispum sp.
GATGTCCCCCGAGGCGCTGCACACCTGGATGGCGGCGTTCGCTCGTCACCTGCCGGAGACCCGGCCGCTGGCCTGGCTCGACCTGGGCTCGGGCACCGGCAGGCTGACCCCCGCTTTGGCGGATGCGTTCGGCGGCCCTGTCCACGGAGTCGAGCCGTCGGAGAGGATGCGGGCCCAGGCCCTGGCTCACCCGGCCGTCACATACGCGGCCGGGTCCGCGGAGCGCATCCCGCTGCCGGATGCCTTGTGTGACGCGGCCTTGCTGTTCTTCGTCTGGCACCACGTGACCGATCGTGCCGCCGCCGCTCGGGAGTTGCGCCGGGTCGTCAAACCGGGCGGCACGCTCTTCGTGCAGGCGAACTTCGCCGACCGGATGCCTGATGTCTGGTGGTTCCGGGTCGTACCTGAATGGCGCGAGGTCGACTGGGCGCAGTTCCGCACGGAGCAAGAGGTGCGAGACGACTTCTCCCGCGCCGGGTGGACGCTCGTCGCTCGTGAGGATGTCACCTGGCTTCGCTCGCCGAGCCTGGCCGAGGATGTCGACAGGCTCAAACTGCGTGCTGTCTCGGCGTTCGAGCACATGAACACCGAGATCATCGAGGCGGGTTTCGCCAGAATCGAGGCAGCGCTGCCGTCACTCGATGACGGGCCTCAGTACGAGACGAGCGAGCTGCTCGTCTTCCAGCGCTAGCGGGCGTGACCTGCGGCTTGACGAACCGTGTAGGCCGCCCACACCGGGCTGTCCTGCACCAGCACCTTGAGCTCGGCAAGGGTCAGGTCCGTCGCATCGAGCATCACCATGACGCACTCGGCCTTGCTCAAACCACGCTGCCTCAGCAGGCCGAGCACATCGCCATATCCCGCGCCGGACGCCGGCCTCGGCCGAACCAGCTCGGCGAACCTCTCGCGCGCCCCGGAATCCATCACGCCGGAAGCAAAGCACGAACCGCATGCCTTCTTGAAACTCTTATCGCCCGGTCACCGGTCCCTCGACAACGTTCCACCGAGCCACGCCGAACCGGTTAGCCGCCAAAGCGTCCAGCCAACCGACGTCGCGGAGTGGAGTGCGGGGAGCGTGATCAGGCGTTGGCGGAGGCGGTCGCTCGCACGGCGTCGGGGGTTGTCCCGGTCCACGCACGAAAGGCGCGGTAGAAGGAGTTGGTGTCGTCGTAGCCGAGCAGATAGGCGATTTCCGCGGTGCGCATCGTGCCGTGGCTCAGGTAGTGGCGGGCCAGGTCTTCGCGAGTGGTCGCCAGGATTTCCTGGAACGTAGTGCCCTCGAGTCGCAGTTGTCGCTGCAGTGTGCGGCTGCTGACGGCGAGCTGGCGGGTCACGGAGGTCATGGAGCTGCCACCGGCCGGGAGTGTCTCGTGCAGGGCGGCGCGCACGCGGTCGGCGATGCTGGCGGCCGCTTGCAGGTCGGCCAGGCGTTTGCGTAGTTCGGGGGCGAAGAATCGCCAGAGCTGCTCGTTCTCGGTGAGGAATGGGCGGTTGGCGTCGTTCGGTGCGAAGGTGATGGCGTGCGCGGGTCCGATGTGGACGCGTGCCCCGAAGTAGTCGTTGAGCCCGGCGTGGTCCGCGGGCAGCCATGGGTCGCTGACATGGACGGGCTGGACATGGTGGCGGGTCGCGATCCGGGCCAGGGCGGCCCAGAACACGAGCTCGGTGGCGGCCAGCAGCGGCGGTGGGGTCATTCCCGCGGGCCATCGGAAGCTGATCCTCAGCCCTTCGCCGCCCTGGTCGACCCCCAGGCGCATGGGGCCGATGAGCGGTTTGTAGGTCGCGATGCGTCCTGCGGCGGTCTGCAGGTCGGGACTGCACATGGCGGCGAAGATCGGCGGGTTGAACATCTCGACCGAGATCGACCGGCCGATCGCGACCGCCAGGTCCGGGTCGCCGCTTTCGGCATCGAGCGCCTCCCAGAGCCGGAAGTACTCCTCGGGCGCGAGGGCGACCGGTCCGCGGGCGAACAGATCAGCCGGCAGCCCGGCACGCCGCAGCACGTGCGCCGGCGACACACCAAGGTCCTTCAGCAAGGCCTTGATGCTGGGGTCCAGGGTGAATCGCTCGCCGGTCACAACGTCAGCCTAAAACCGCTTGGCTGGGCTGTCAGTTGTCCATGACGCCATTCCGCTTGCCGATCGCGCCACTGAAGGGTCGCGAGGTTGGCGTCGTATGCAAGTAGGTTGGCGCGCCGCGCTAGTGCCAGCGCGTGCACGGGCTCCTAGCGTTGATGGCGAAAGGCTTACAACCGTTGGAAAGGAGCATCATGGCAACGAAGGTCGCACTCGTCACCGGCGCCTCGTCGGGTATCGGCGAGTCCACTGCGCTCAAGCTGCACGAGGCCGGTTACACCGTTTACGGCGCGGCGAGGCGGGTGCAGCGCATGCAGCACCTGGCCGAACAGGGCATCCACCCGCTGGCGATGGACGTCACCGATGACGCGTCGATGCGGGCCGGGGTCGAGAAGGTCCTCGCCGAAACCGGTCGCATCGACGTGCTGGTCAACAACGCCGGCTACGGCTCGTACGGCGCCGTCGAGGACGTACCCCTGAGCGAGGCCCGCGACCAGTTCGACGTCAACGTCTTCGGTGCCGCACGCCTCACACAACTGGTCCTCCCCTCGATGCGCGCCCAGCGGTCAGGCACGATCGTCAACATCACCTCCATGGGCGGCAAGATCTACACCTCGCTCGGTGCCTGGTATCACGCCACCAAGTTCGCGCTCGAAGCACTCAGCGACTGCCTGCGCATGGAACTCAAGCCGTTCGGGATCGACGTAGTGGTGATCGAGCCGGGTGGCGTCAGGTCCGAGTGGGGCGGCATCGCGGCGGACAAGGTTCGTGCCGTCTCCGGCACCGGCCCCTATGCCCCGCAAGGCAACGCCGTTGCCGACTCACTCAGCTCCGAGGCCAACGAGCGCCGGTTGTCCCCACCCGACCTCATCGCCAAGACCATCGTCAAGGCCGTCCGCGCCCGTCGCCCCAAGACCCGCTACGCGGTGGGCTTCGGCGCCAAGCCCCTGATCTTCTTGCACAGCGCACTGCCTGACCGCGCCTTCGACGCGATCATCCGCCGGGCCACCGGCGTCCCCGCGAACTACGTGCCCGCCACCACCTGACATGACCCCGGTGAAGACCATACCGGGCCATCCGGCGCCCCGAGGTCGCGATCTGGCCGCCTCCTGAGCCGATGCTTGCATCCTGTACCTGGGATTTCATGGCAACAAGAGACGACGCAGCCCCGGCCTGGGTGCCCGCAGCACGCACGCTGCCGACGGCTGCCCGATCCCGTTCACCGGCCTCGCCGGAGACCCTCGATGACGCGCGCAAGCCGGACCAGCGCGGCACTGGCCCTTGTTCTTACTTCGGCGCTTCTGTGGTGGCGTCACCGGCGACGCGTTGCCTCGGCGGGCTGTGCTGGTGACGCCTGTTCCTGCGAAAAGGTGTGATGTGGCTGGTCTCACAGTCCGGCCGATTTGACTTGAAGCGCTTCAAGTTTTTCATGATGGTGGGGTGACTGTTGCAGCGCCTGGTCCGGACGACGGCCCCTGGCTGACGATCCAGGAGGTGGCTCAGCGTTCGGGGTTCAGCGAGCCGACGCTCCGCTACTACGAGCGGATCGGGCTCATCGACCCGGTGCCGCGCGACCCGTCGAGCCGCCATCGCCGCTACGCGCCCGAGATGGTGGAGCGCATCGAGGCGCTGGCCTGCCTGCGGGCGACCGGGATGGGCATCGACGAACTGCGGGCCTACCTGGCCGGTGTCGAGGTCGGCCGGGCCGCGGCACCGCAGATGGTCGCGTTGTTCTCCGAGCATGCAGCACGCCTGGAGGAAGAGATGCGCAGGATGCGGGTGCGTCACGCGTACATCACGGCCAAAGCGGCGTTGTGCCAGTCCCGAGTGGACAACGACCCCGCCCGGGAGGCCGCGGCGTCGGCCGAGGCCCTGGCCCTCGCGCGGGACCTTCAAGAAGGAGCAGGACATCATGAGTGACAGCGACAGCCGGCTGGTCACACCGTTCGGCTTCGCCAGCACGACCGGCGACGTCCTCAACGGTGTCGATCTGACGGGCAAGACCGCTCTGGTCACCGGCGCGAACTCGGGCATCGGCCTCGAGACGGCCCGTGCCCTCGCAGCCGCCGGGGCCGCCGTGACCGTGGCGGCGCGAGACGAGCAGAAAGCGGCCGAGGCCGCCCACCGCATCAGCGCGCTGACCGGCAGCAACGACATCATCCCGCTGGTGGTGGACCTCGCCGACCTCGACTCGGTCGCGAAAGCGGCAAGTTCAGTGCCCGCCCCGCTGAACGTCCTGGTCAACAACGCGGGCGTGATGGCCGTCCCCGAGCTCACCCGTACTCCCCAGGGCCACGAGATGCAGTTCGGCGTCAACTACCTCGGCCACTTCGCGTTGACCCTCGGTCTGCACGACGCCCTGGCGGCGGCCGGAGGCGCCCGCATCGTGTGCCTCAGCTCCAACGCCCACCTGTTCAGCCCGGTGATCTTCGGCGACCTGGACTTCCGTTTCCGTCCCTATGACCCGATGGCCGCCTATGCCCAGGCGAAGACCGCATGTGTGCTCCTGGCGGTCGAGGCGACCCGCCGTTGGGCACCTGATGGCATCTTCGCCAACGCGCTCAACCCGGGTGCGATCGCGACCGGCCTGCAGAAACACACCGGCGGGCTGAAGACCCCGGTCGAACGCCGCAAGACGGTCGAGCAGGGCGCCGCGACGTCGATCCTGCTCGCCGCGTCCCCGCTGGTCGAGGGCATCGGCGGGCGCTACTTCGAGGACGTCGGCGAGGCCCCGGTGCGTCACGAGAGCCCCGGCCTGTTCGGCACGGGCGTCGCGGACTACGCCCTGGACGCGCGCTATGCCAGGCTGCTGTGGGACGTCGCCGCCGAGTTGGTGCAGCGCGGTTGAGATCCAGCGCGCTGATGGCCTAGCCGATGTGCGGCCAAGCTGGGCAGGACCAGGCGTGGCCGTCCCATTCGACCAGGAACGGCTGCGCGTGCGGCAGGGGCGTTCCCCACACCCGCGAACCGAGGGCACACAGCAGGCCAAGGGTGACGGTGAGGCTGGCGACATGGCCGACCACGGCGACGGTCTCGCCGGGATGGCTGCCGGCGATCTTCTGGAAGGCTGCTGTCACGCGGGCGACGACCTGATCGCCGGTCTCCCCGTCGGCGACTCGTTGTCCCAGGTCCTGGTCGACGATCCAGGCACGCAGCACTTCCGCGGTCTGGGTGTGGATGGCGGGGTCGCTCGTGCCCTCGTGCTCGCCGATGCCGACCTCGGCCAGCCCCTGCATCGCCGTGACGTCAAGGCCTGGTCCGGCAAGGAGTTCCGCGGTCTGCCGTGCTCGCAGCGCGGTGCTGGCGTACACCCTGGCGACCGGTTCGGCCGCGAGGAGCTTGCCAGCCTCGGCTGCTTGCCGGCGGCCTCGCGCCGTCAGCGGCGCCGTCGGAACCGCGCCCGCGATACCGGCGGTGACGTTCACCGACTCGGCGTGGCGCAAGCACCACACCCGGACCCAGCCCACAACACCATCCCCCGATCGCTACTGTGCGGACACCGCACAGTAGCGACCCATGCTTCGCGTGCACGAGTCAGGACCCTGCTACTGGAAGACCTTGTGGATGTCGCTGTCGGTGGCTGTGCTGGTGACCACGAGAACGGTGTCGCCCGGGTGGAAGCGGTAGTCGCCGGATGGGACGCTTGGTTGTCCATTGTGGACGACCGTGGCGACGACCGTGCCCGCGGGGATCGGCAGTTCCGACAGGGTCCGGCCGGAGGCGGCCGACGCGTCGCCGATGCGGGTCTCGATCAGCTCGACGCCCGCCGCGGCGAGCCGCACGAGGCCCACGGTGTCGGTGACTCCGGCGGCCTCCTCGATCAGCGACACCAGGGGGGCCGAAGTGGACAGTGCGACGTCGACGCCCCAGCGGGTGCCGAACAGCCAGGTGTTGTCCGGGTCGTTCACGCGGGCGAGGGTGCGGCGGACAGCGAACTGGCGCTTGGCCAGCAGGCAGATCACCAGGTTGTCCTCGTCCTCACCGGTGGCCGCGAGCAGCAGATGGGTCCGCAGCGCGCCCGCGGCCTCCAGCACCGGCGGCTCGCAGGCGTCGCCGTGCACGAGCTTGTACTCCTTGCCCAGGCGGTCGAGCCGGTGCTGGTCACGGTCCACCACGGTGACCTCGTGCCCGGTGGCGGCCAGCAGGTGGGCGGCCTGCTCACCGAGCCGGCCGGCGCCCACGATCAGGATCCTCACGTCCCCAACTCCTTGTCCAGAAAGGACCGCAGCCGGTCCAGCGCGGTCGCGGCCACGGCGAAGCTCACCGCGTCGTCGGCCTCGGCGACGCTGTCCGCGGTGGGCAGGAACGATGTGCCGCCCCGGCTGACCGCGATGACCTTGATCTCCCCCGGCACCTCCAGCTCGCCGAACGCCCGCCCGGCCAGCCACGCCGGCAGTGACTCGCGCACCAGCAGGGTGTCGCCGTTGCCGAACGAGACCTCCGGGTTGACATACCGGTGCGAGAGCATCTGCCGGATCCGGTTGGTGGTCCACCGGACGCTCGCCACAGTCGGGATCCCCAGCTCCCGGT
>CBIMJO010000560.1:0-6604 GCA_966244135.1 uncultured Actinocrispum sp.
CACTACGACCACGCCCTCGACGCGGTCTACATCGCCCGGCGTGCGAACGCGACGTTGCACGGGTCGCCGTCCACTCTCGACATCGGCCGCGGCGGCGACGTCCCGGAGGCGCAGCTTCGCTGACTTGCGGGAGGCGTACCGCAGCCACGTCACCGCTGGCGTGTTCGGCAAGACCGTCATCGTCGTGGATCGAGAATGAGAATCGACACGCTGACATCAACGACCGCAGCCGTCGCGTGGACATTCAGGTCCGGTGGCGCCGTCGACCCGCGACCGTGGGCGACGGCTCAACCCAGGACGCCGCTTACCTGGGCGAAGCAGGCCGGTTGCTTGCCCGCTCGCCGTGGGACTCGTCGACGCGACGTCAACTGGCGTGCTCGTCGCGGTTGTCGTAGGCCTCGTGGGCGGCGAGAACCTCCGGCAGGTGCTGCACCGACCACTCCGTGAGCGCCTTCAGCGGCGCCCGCAGGGTTTCGCCCAGCGGAGTCAGCCCGTACTCCACGCGCACCGGCACCGCCGGGTAGACCGTTCGCCGGACCAGACCGTCGCGCTCGAGGGCGCGCAGCGTCTGGGTGAGCATCTTCTCGCTCACCCCCGACAGCCGGTTGCGCAGCTGGGTGAACCGGCACGGCCCTTGCTTGCCGAGCTCGCCCAGCACCAGGATCGACCATTTGTCGCCGATCCGGTCGAGCAGATCCCGTGACGGGCAGCCGCGCTCATACGGATCCCACGACGTTGTCTCCTCGGTCACAGCCTTGCTGGTGGTCACCACGCCCACCTCTTTGCTTTCCGGCAGGTGGCTACCTTACCAAAAGGTGGCTGCTTCCCGACGGTAAGCCATGGAGTCATCGTGGACCCGTGCCGCGGAAGGTCCGCGGCGGAAAAGAGGATCGCACGTGTCCATCGTGGTCACCGGAGCCACCGGCCAGCTGGGCCGGCTCACCGTCGAGGCATTGCTGCGGCGTGGAGTTCCTGCCTCGGGAATCATCGCGACCGGCCGGAACCTCGAGGCGCTCAAGGACCTGGCCGACCGCGGCGTCGTGGTGCGCCGGGCCGACTTCGCCGACACCGACAGCCTCGCGGATGCCTTCGCCGGTGCCGGGAAACTGCTCCTGATCTCGGCTTCGTTCCCCGTGGACGAGCGCTTCGCCCACCATCGGCGTGCCATCGACGCCGCGCTGGCTGCCGGAGTGTCCTCAGTGGTGTACACGAGCATGACGCACGCCGACACGGCCACCACGATCCTCGCCACGACCCATCGCGCCACCGAGGAGTACCTGCGGGAGCGTGACGTCCCCCATGTGTTGCTGCGCAACAGCTGGTACCTGGAGAACTACACCGCCACCCTGCCCACGGTCCGCCGGCACGGCGCGGTCATCGGAGCCGCGGGCCAGGGAAAGGTCAGCGCCGCAAGCCGCGCCGACTACGCCGAGGCCGCGGCCGTCGTGCTGACCACTGAAGGCCACACGGGCGCGGTGTACGAGCTGGGCGGCGACGAGGCATTCACCCTCGCCGAGCTCGCCGCGACGGTCGCGGCCGCCACCGGGAAGCCCATCGCCTACACCGATCTGCCGGCGGACGAACTCGCAGCGGCGCTGATCGGCGCGGGGCTGCCCGCCGAGCTGGCGAACGTCCTTGCCGACGCCGACCTGGGCCTGGGCCGTGGAGAGCTGTTCACCGACTCCGGCGACTTGCGCCGCCTGCTCGGCCGCCCGACCACGTCCCTGGCCACCGCGGTCGCCGACGCGCTGCGCTGACCAGCCGCACTTCCTCTTCGACTCAACTGGAAAGGTCCAGCACGATGTCCACCCGCACCACCCGGCGGCGCACGCTGCTCACCCTCACCACGACGACTGCCGCTCTGGTTGCCCTCGCCGCTCCCGCCACTGCCCACGGGAGCAGCGGCTACGCGATCACGATCAACGGCGGCAACGCTTTCCCCGAAAGCGTCACGGCCGACCACCAGTACGTCTACGCCACCAGCATCGGCGACGGCACCGTCTACCGCGGGCGCCCCGGAGCGAAGAAACTCGACCCCTTCCTGCCGGGCGGCCA
Organism: uncultured Actinocrispum sp.; assembly: GCA_966244135.1. Classification (GTDB taxonomy): domain Bacteria; phylum Actinomycetota; class Actinomycetes; order Mycobacteriales; family Pseudonocardiaceae; genus Kibdelosporangium. The sequence continues at coordinate 2,056 of CBIMJO010000560.1, forward strand.
GGACGGCCGGACCCAGGCCACCGGGACCAAGATCGCCGGCGACCGCCTCCTGGTCGCCGGCGCCTTCACCGGACGTTTTTTCACCTACACCGCCGCCGGGAAACTCGTTTCCGCTTACACCGTCCCGGAAACGGGCGAGCCGACCCTCGTCAACGACGCCGCCGTCACCCCCTATGGGGACGTCTACATCACTGACTCGTTCCGCGCCGTGGTCTACCGGATCCCCGCCGCCGAGGTGCACGCCCCCGCCACCGGCACCCACCGGACCTTGCAGGTGGCCTACCACCTGCCGGACTACGTAGCCGGCCAGTCCAACGGCAACGGCATCGTCGCCACCCCCGACGGCAAGTCGCTGATCATCGGCTACTGGTACAGCGGCGCGCTCTACCGGCTCACCCTCGCCACCGGCGAAGTCCGCGAGATCGACGCACCGGCCCTGCCCAGCGCCGACGGCATCGCGCTGCGGGGGAGCACCCTCTACATCGCCCGCTCGGTCAACAACGAGGTCGACACCGTGCGGCTCTCCGGCGACAGCACCCGGGCCACCGTCGTTTCCGAACGCACTTACCCGGGCGCCGACACCACGACCGGCGTCGCCGTGAGCGGCGATCGGCTGCTGGTGACCAATTCCCAGATGGACACCTACCTGTACGGCACTCCGCTGACCAGCCCGGTATTCACCCTCGAAAGCCTGCCACTCCGCTGACGACGGCGACACTCGTGCGGTCCACACCGGGCCTCGTCACGCGCGAGCCGACACGAAGCCAGAACCGGGTGGCCTCAGTCTGCGGTCTCGGCGAGGAGGTCCCGGAGCAGCGCCTCACCCTGAGGCCACGGACCGAAGCCGGCCTCGGGGTTGACGTGGCCGGCGTCGCCGAGGTCGACGAACCGTGCCCCCCATTGTTCGGCCAGTCGGCGGGACCAGCCGATCGCCGCCCATGGGCCGGTGCTGCTGGCCGCGAGGACAGCCGGGAACGGCAGCGGGTTCGCAGCAGGTGGACCGAAGCCGGCGATCGGCGCGCCGTGGGATGCCGAGTAGTCGATATCGGGCGGTGCCACCAACAGCGCCGCACGGACCTGATCGTCGTGTCGGTGAGCCCAATGGGCGAAGGTGTGACAGCCAAGGCTGTGGGCAACCAGCACGACCGGCCCTGCCGTCCGCTGGACCGTGTCGTGCAATTCGGCGACCCACTCATCCCGCTCCGGTCGTCCCCAGTGTCGCTGCTCGACCCCAACGGCGCCGCGCAGGTCCCGGTGCCAGTAGGACTGCCAGTGACCACGCCCGGAACCACCCAAGCCCGGCACGATGATCAAGTTTCCCCACGGCGGAGACGATAGCGCCTCCGCCCGTATCCGAACCGATCAGCCGGGGCATCCTTCCGCTGGGCCCGAGGACGTCGACGTACAGCGGAGGACGCCGACCATTCGTTCAAGTCATGCCCCAAGCGCAGGGCGCTTACGTGGCTGGGTCGGCCGGCGAAGTCGTTGCGACAACTCCGGCCACCGTGGCCACGATCGCGCGAACCTGCGGTTGCCGGGCCAGCCAGGTGGGCAGGGCGAATCCGGGGTCGGAGAGCGGTGCCCACGACCAGCCGGGAAGCAGTCGTTCCGCACGTTCTCCGGCGCGCAGTCAGCGCCCTCAACCAGGGCGGGGACCTGCCGTCTCGTCGGCAGTTCCGCGCCCGGCGCCGAGGCGACCCTGGGCATGCCGAGCTTGCTGTTCGGCCGGATGGTGCGCGGCATCATCGAGGCTGACAGCGTTCCTCAGCTGTTCATTCAGGCGCTCGTCAATCTCCACCGGCAGGGGCGTTTTCCGCTCGACAAGCTGATCACCACCTACCCCTTCGAGGACATCAACCCGGCCGTTGAGGGACGCGGAGAGGGTCTCATCGTCAAACCCGTCCTCACCTACGCCTGACGCACGCCCAGTCTGCGCGACGGCAACCGAGTGCAGGCAACGATCGCCTGCTGCTGACCGGTCCTACGAGTCGCGCGACAAATATTCGGTCCAGCCGCGCGTGGCCCGCAGCAACTCTTCGTGGGAGGCGTCGTCGAAGGCGCGCAACTTCAGGAAGTGCTGCGTGATCGTCAGGCCGAGGATGCCGCTCACGGTGATCAGGGCGCGCAGGTGTGCGTCGTCGCCCTCCAATGACCGGGCGAGGTTGTCGACGCGTTCGTCGAGATAGGACCGCATCGTGTCGGCGGCTTCCGGCACCGTGAGCATGGACCGGACGAGTGCGCTCGTCTCCGGGGGCAGTTCGCGCAGCCGGTTGGCGAGGACCTCCAGCAGGTGCTCGGCGGCGCTCTCGGCATCGTCGCTGGGCAGCTGAACGGCGGCGGTGAACAGGACCGCCTTCGAGCCGTAGTGCTGCATCACCAGCGAGGCGTCCACTCCCGCCGCGGCGGCGATGCCCCGGATCGTCGTGCCCTCGAAGCCTCGGGTCGCGAATTCCTGTCTGGCGGCGTCGAGGATCCGCTGTGCGGTACGGGCGCGTTTGGCAGCGCGAGAGGTCTCGGTCACGGACTCACTCTACAGCCGTTGAGTGAGTTCGTGTACCGTCTCACTCAACGGCAGTTGAGCGAGCTGCTCGCAACGGATCGGGAGACCTGGCGTGGCACTCATCGCGATCGAAGAACACTGGAACCTGCCCGAGCTCACATCGGCAGTGAAGGCGCTCCCGGAAGACCGCGGTGACCCGAGCGTCGTGTTAGACGAGCTGGGCGACAACCTCGAGCGCCTCCACGACATCGGCGACGCCCGGATCGCGGCGATGGACGCCCAGGGCGTCGACCTGCAGATCCTCTCGCTGGCGCCACCCGGGACACAGCCGCTGGAGCCGGCGGACGCACGTACCCTGAGCAGGCGGGCCAATGACATCGCGGCCGAGGCCGTCGGCCGGTACCCGGCGCGGCTGCGGGCCTTCGCCACGCTGCCGATGGCGGACCCGGAGGCCGCCGCCGCGGAGCTCGAACGCGCGGCCGGTCTCGGGTTCCTCGGGGCGATGGTCTACGGGCGGACGGCCGAGACGCCGTTGGACGACTCGCGTTACGACGACCTGTTCGCCGCCGCCGCGGCCCTGCGGCAGCCGATCTTCATCCACCCACAGATTCCCTCGCGCACGGTCCGTGAAGCCGTCTACGGCGGCTTCGACCCGTTGACCGATCTGGCCTTGGCGACTTTCGGCTTGGGGTGGCACTTGGAGGCCGCGGTCGCCGCCTTGCGCCTGATCGTCCGCGGTACCTTCGATCGCCATCCCGGCCTGCAGCTGGTGCTCGGCCATTGGGGCGAGCTGTTGTTGTTCTGGACCGACCGCGCCGACAGCCTCTCGAGCCTCGCGGGGTTGGACCGGAAGGTGTCGGACTACGTCCGCTCCAACGTCCACATCACCAGTTCCGGGATGTTCGATCCTGCGCTGCTGCGTCATGTCCTGGAGGTCACGACGCCCGACCGGCTGCTGTTCTCGAGCGACTACCCCTTCCAGCGGCCGGACAAGACGGACATCGAGAAGTTCCTCATCGAGTTCCCGACCGACGAAGACCGCGACAAGTTCACCGCAGGCAACGCCTGCACCCTCTTCGGCATCGACATCGCATCAATGAAGGAACAGCAATGACTTCTCAGGGAAATGGCTCACCCACCCGCGCGGTCGTTCTCGGCGGCGGCGGTACCGTTGGCGTCGCTTGGCAGACGGGTCTGCTCGCCGGACTGCGTGAAGCCGGTATCGACCTGGCGGGAGCCTCGTCGATCGTCGGAACATCCGCGGGATCCCTGGTCGGTGCGATGCTGGCCTGCGGCCGTGACGTCACCGACGCGCTCGCCGTCCTGGCGGCAGTGGGGCAGAAACTCGACTTCGCCGTCCTGACGGCAGGCTCGGAAAGCTTCCTGAGCGCGTCGCGCCAAGCCGTCTTCGCTGCCGATCCGCGGCAGGCGCTGCGGGCGATCGGCTCCGCGGCGCGGGAAGCGACGACCACGCTCACCGAAGACGACTACCTCGGCCTGCTCGGAACACTCGACGGTGTCGCCTGGCCCGCCGGGTTCCGCTGCACGGCGATCGCCACCGGCACCGGCGAGCTTGTCGTGTGGGGCGAAGAATCCGGTGTGCCGCTGCTGCACGCGGTTGCGGCCAGTTGCGTCGTGCCGATGTTGTTCCCCACCGTCACCATCAACGGAAACCGCTACATAGACGGCGGAATCGTGAACCACCTGAACGCCGCGGCGGCGCCACCGAGCGACGTTCTCGTCGTCATGTCCTGCCTTCCACTCGGGGCTCAGGGTGGCGCGGCCGACAGTGATCGATCCGCGTCGACGATCAGGGCGGACGCGGAAGTGGCTCAGCTGCGCGAAAACACCCGGCTGGTGGCCGTCGAGCCCGACTTCGGCGACCTCGAAGCGCCGGTGAAGATGATGGACCCGGAGACCGCCGGCCGGGCGTTCCACATCGGCAGGCGCCAGGCCGAACGCCAGGCGGCAGCGATCCGGGCCGTCTGGGGCTTCTAGTGCTGCGTTCCTCAAAGGTGGTACATAAACTGGCGACGGAGCTTTCTCGGT
>CBIMJO010000561.1:0-6590 GCA_966244135.1 uncultured Actinocrispum sp.
GGAGGCGACGCCGGACTGGGCGTCGGTGCACTCGAAGGTGACGGTCACGGGCGTGTTCACCCAGGCGCCGTCCGGCGAACGGGTGCCGGTGATGCCGGGTGCCGCGTCGTCGATCCACAACGCGAGGGCGTTGCCCGCGCTGTCCTCGGTGTTGCCCGCCTGGTCGGTGCTCCAGTAGGCCAGGACGTGCTTGCCGCCGGTGTGGAAGGCGAACGGACCCGCGTACTGCTGCGGCTGGCCACCGTCCACGGCGTAGTAGGTGGCGCCGACGCCGGACAGAGCGTCCGAAGAGGACAGTGTCACGTCGACGGAGTCGGCGTACCAGCCACCGGCCGCCGGCTCGGGCACGGACGCCGACGAGTTCGGCGCGGACCGGTCGATCCTGATGCCGGACACCGTCTTGGTGACGCTGTTGCCCGCCTTGTCGGTGCAGGTCGCCGAGGCGGACAGGTTCGCACCTTCTCCGGTGACGACGCTGTTCGCGGGTGCCTCAAGGACACCGGAGAGGGCGTCGGTGCAGGTCCACGTGACGGTCACGTCGCCCTTGCTCCAGCCGGTGGTTGCGGGGGTGCCGTCGAGCACTGGGGCGGTCTTGTCGACGTTGACCCCGTTGACCCCACCGTTCGTGCTGTTGCCCGCGGCGTCGACCGCGGTGCCCGACGCGGACTGGCTCGCGCCCTCGCCCAGGGTGTCCGGCGCGGAACAGGTGTCGATCCCCGAGCCGGTGTCGGTGCACTCGTAGGACACGACGACGTCCTGGTTGTACCAACCGCTCTCGTTCTTGACGGAACCGCTGGTCACGCTAGGGGTGACCGCCGGGGCGGTCTTGTCGATGCTCACCAGGACCGGGTCGGTCGTGCTGTTGCCCGCATTGTCGACGGCTTTGCCGCTGGCGTCCTGGTCCTGCCCCTCGGCGCTGACCGTCCTGTTAGGACCGCAGCTGGCGACACCGGACCCACCGGCGTCGCCGCAAGTGAACGTCACGGTGACAGACGAGTTCGCCCAGCCGTTGGCGTTGGGAGCCGGGGAAAGGGTGTGGCTGATCGTCGGCGGGGTCTTGTCAATGTGGACGGTCACGGTCCGGGCCGCTTCGACGTTGCCCGCGTTGTCCACGCTCCAGTAACCCAGCTCGTAGCCGCCCTCGGTGGAGAAGGCGACGGTCGCGCCGGTCTGGGTGGGACCACCGTTGACCGTGTAGTACGTGGCCCGCACACCGGACAGCGCGTCCGCGGCGGCGAGGCTGACCGAGACATCCGTGTTGTTCCAGGCGGTCTGCGGCGCGGTCGCCACGGTGACCGGGGCGGTCTTGTCGATGTCGATATCACCGAAGGTCGAGCTCGCGGTGTTGCCCGCCTTGTCGGTACCGGTGCCGGTGACCGACTGGTCGGCGCCTTCGCCCTTGACCGTCGTGGCCGGGTCACACCTGTCCACACCGGACAGTGAGTCACTGCAGGCGAAGGTGACCGTCACGTCCTGGTTGGTCCAGGTGCCATGGGTGTACGAAGATCCACTCTGGACGGTCGGTGCGGTCTTGTCGACGTTGATTCCGCCAACGGTCGCGTCTGCGGAGTTGTCGGCGTTGTCCGTGGCCGTTCCGGTGACGGACATGTTCGTGCCCTCGCCGACGGTCTTGGGGCCGGTGCAGGACTTCACCAGGGAAAGCGCGTCCGAGCAGGTGAAGGACACCGTGACGTCGGAGTTGTTCCAGCCGGCGGCGTTCGCGGCCGGGCTGCGGGAACCGGTGACACCGGGCTTGACCGTGTCCCTCTTGACCACAATGGACTGTGGCGGGCCCGCGTTGCCGAGCGCGTCCACCGCCGAACCGGTGACCGTCTGACCTGCGGTGTCAGCGGAGACCGTGGTGTTGCCGGTGACCGAGCCGCCGCCGACACCGGTGTGGTCGTTGGCGGTCCAGGACACAGTGGCGTTGCCGTTGTTCCAGCCGGCCCCATTCGCCGCCGGAGCCACCGCCGCGGTCACGGCCGGGCCGGTGTTGTCCAGCACGTAGGAAGCACTGGCGGTCGAGGTCTTCTTGCTACAGGCGCCTTGGGGGTTGACGTCCTCGCCGATGAGCACGGCCTTGTCCACCACCCCATCGACGCCCGCCGGAACGGCGTAGCTGAATGTCCACGCCGTCTTCACACCGGAGGACGTCTGGGTGGCGCCGTTGAAGTTCACACACCTGGCCGCGTTGTCCGTGTTCACGGTCAAGGTCAAGGTGTTGCCGGTCTTGGCGTAGTACAGGCCGTTCGCTGAGATGCCCCCGGCCGTGTAAGCCACACCGGACGGGCTGAAGCCGGTCGCGTTCGCGAGAGGGAGGCCCAGCAGAGCGGTCGCGCTCACCATGAGGGTGGCGAGCAGGCGACCCGTCCTGCGGGCGGCGGTCGATGTCATATCGAGTCCTTTTCGGATTTCTCAAGCGCGTCACCAGGCTGTCGCACCAGGGATGCCGCCGGTTAGCCGCCATCGCGCCGGTTGGGACACATTCGGGACGCGAAGGGCCGAAGGTCCCGGGTAACAGTCCCCACGGCTGTCGGGCGATCGGCTGACACGCGTCCGCCACCGGGTCACCGAATACTGACCGTTCGCCCGCTACAGAGCGTGGCGAGCGTCACTCAGGCTTGATCACGTCCCCACCGAGGAGGTGTCCGATGGCAGCGCGGCAACCAGGTCCGCTCGGCCGGATCGTGACCGTCACCGCGGCCCGCGCGGGCTGCGGAAAGACGACGCTCGTCACGAACCTGGCCGCGGCCCTCGCCACCCGTGACCGGCGGGTGTGCGTGGTCGACCTGGACCTGACCGCTGGGGACGTCGCGCCGCTGCTGGGTGTCCGGCCGCTGCACTGCGTCACCGAGGCCACCGCCATGTCCGGCGAACTGGTCACCGGCGCGGTGACGACGCTGCTCACCCCGGTCCGGCCGCAGCTGGACGCCGTGCTGACCCGGGCGGTGCCCGGGCGGGCGCTGTCCGAGCCGGTCACGGTCGAACTGCTGGCCGGCCTGGCCAGGCTGTACGACTACGTCGTCGTGGACACGCCCGCGCGGTTCAACGGGCACGTCCTGGCCGCGCTCGATGTCGCGCACCAGCATGTGGTGGCCGTGACACCGGACCGGCCCGCGCTGCGTGATCTGCGGCTGATGCTGGACATGCTGGATCTGCTCGAGGGTTCGGCCACGCCGAAGTCGGTGGTGGTCAACAGGTTCGATCCGTTCGCGGGCATCAGCCCGGACGAGGTCGAGAAGACCGTCAAGTGCGCCGTCGCGGCGACCCTACCGTCCACAGTGGACGTCGTCGCGTCGGTCAACCGCGGGACCCCGCTGGTCGCCGCACAACCTGCTCACGAGTACAGCCGGGCGGTTTTCCGGTTCGTCCAGGAGCACATCACATCCGTGAACGAGAAAGGGAACACCCATGCTTGAGCGCATTCGTGAGGCGCGCCGGACAGAGAGCGGCTTCACCCTGATCGAGCTGCTGATCGTCATCGTCATCCTGGGCGTGCTGGCCGGGATCGTCGTCTTCGCGGTCAACGGGATCAACAACCGCGGTGAGGCCGCCGCCTGCGACGCGGACTACAAGACCCTGTCGGTGGCCGAAGAGGCCTACTACGCCAAGACCGGCGGCTATGCCGACTCCCTCGCTCTCCTCAAGACCGGTGGCTTCATCCGGGATGACACCGCGTTGAAGTCCGGCGTGACCGTCGGCGCCGGCGGCGTCGTCACCAAGGGCGCCAAGTGCAGCTGACCTGACCGAATGGGGAGGGCCGCCCCCGGGCCCTCCCTTCTACCACCTACCGGAGGTTTCCACAATGGACGGTCCCGCCCGGGGCAGCGCGATCGACGTGCTGCTCGACGAGCTGTGGCAGGCCGGCGGCACCGATCTCCTGCTGACCGCCGGAATGCCGCCGCAGATCCGGGTGCACGGTTCGCTGCACTCGGTATACGACACCGACAAGCTCACCGCCGAGGACACCGACCTCCTGCTGGCCGAGCTGCTCACCGAGGACCAGGCGCGCCAATGGAAGGCGCACAACGAGTACGACTTCTCCTTCACCTGGCGGGACAACGCCCGCATCCGCGGCAACGCGTTCAGCCAGCGCGGCCTGACCACCGTCGCACTGCGGATGATCCCGTCGGACATCCCGTCGATGGAGGAACTGGGCCTGCCGCCGGTGGTCCAGGACTTCGCGCACCGCCACCAGGGCCTGGTGCTGGTCACCGGCCCGACCGGGTCGGGCAAGTCGACCACGCTGGCCTCGGTGATCGACCGGATCAACACCGACCGCGCCTGCCACATCATCACCATCGAGGACCCGATCGAGTACGTCCACCACCACAAGCGTTCCGCGGTCAACCAGCGCGAAGTCGGTTCCGACACGGCGTCCTTCCCGGACGCCCTGCGCAGCGCGCTGCGCGAAGACCCCGATGTCCTGCTGGTGGGCGAGATGCGCGACCTGGAGTCGATCCGGTTCGCCCTGACCATCGCCGAGACCGGGCACCTGGTGTTCGCCACCCTGCACACCAACGACACCGCCCAGTCCCTGGCCCGCATCATCGACGTGTTCCCGGCCGAGCAGCAGGCGCAGGTCCGCGTGCAGCTCGCCGCCGCGCTCACCGGGATCGTCTACCAACGGCTCATCCCCCGCCTGTCCGGCGGTCTCGTGGCCGCCTACGAGGTCCTGGTCGCCAATTCGGCGGTCCGCAACCTGATCAAGGAAGGCAAGACCCACCAGCTGCGCAACTCACTGGTCACCGGACGGCGGGAGGGCATGGTCACGTTCGAGCAGTCGCTGACCGACCTCGTCCGGACCGGCCAGATCTCGCACGCCGAGGCGGTCGCGCGCAGCCTCTACCCGAAGGACGTGATGGCGTCATGAGGCGACGGCAGCGCGAAGAGCAGCCGCAGCCGGTCGCGGCACCGGCCGCGCCGGAGTGGCCCGCGTTCGAGCCGGCCGAACCGATCGACCTGCGCGCGGTCACCCCCGATCCGGCCGCGACCCGGCTGATCACCGAGGAGCTGGCCCGCGAGCTGGTGGCGATCCCCGTTGCCCTGCAAGGGGACAAGGCCGTCGTCGTGATGGCCGAGGCATCCGCGGCCACCCAGGCCAAGCTGCGGCAGGCGATCGGCCGCAAGCTCGTGCTCAAAGTCGCCGATCCAAGGGACATCAAGCGGGTCATCGGACTCAGTTACCGGGCGCTGGCCCAGGTCGGCTCGCAGGTCGAGGCGTTCCAGGCGAAGACCGCGTCCCGCAAGCCCACCGCCGAACCCGCGGCCGTCACCGACGACGCCCCCGTGGTGAAAGTCGTCGACCTGATCATCACGCAGGCGTTGCGGGACCGGGCATCCGACGTCCACATCGAACCCGGCGACGAGCATGTCCGTGTGCGGTACCGGATCGACGGCGCCCTGCACGACGTGGCCGAGCTGCCGGCGAGCATGGGCCCGGCCCTGGTCAGCCGGATCAAGATCATGGCGAACCTGAACATCGTCGAACGCCGCCGCCCGCAGGACGGCCAGATCAGCACGTCCGTCGAGGACCGCGCGGTCGATATCCGGGTCTCCACAACGGCTGTCGTCGGCGGTGAGAAGGTCGTGTTGCGGCTGCTGGACAAGAGCCGTCCGCTGTTCCGGCTGGAGCAGCTGGGAATGCCGCCTGCGATGGCCGCGAAGTACTCCGCCCAGCTGCGTTCGCCGTACGGCATGGTGATCTGCGCGGGCCCGACCGGCAGTGGCAAGACGACCACGCTGTACGGGTCGCTCGGCGAGCTGAACAGCCCGGACCGCAACATCATGACCATCGAGGACCCGGTCGAGTACACCTTCCCGTCGGTCAACCAGATCCAGATCAACGAGCAGTCCGGCATCACGTTCGCCACCGGCCTGCGGTCGATCCTGCGGCAGGACCCGGACATCATCCTGGTGGGCGAGGTCCGCGACGCCGAGACCGCGCGGATCGCCGTCCAGTCGGCTTTGACCGGACACTTCGTCCTGTCCTCGCTGCACGCGACCGACGCGGCCTCGGCCCTGCACCGGTTGCTGGACATGGGCATCGAGGGGTTCCTGGTCGCTTCCTCAGTGTCCACAGTGCTTTCCCAGCGGCTCGTGCGCCGGGTCTGCACGCACTGCCGCGAGTACTACCGGCCCACCGCCGAGGAACTGGCTTTCCTCAACGAGATCGGTGGGCGGCCGCCCGCGGACGGGTTCGTCCGGGGCGTGGGCTGCACGTTCTGCGCGCACACCGGTTACCTCGAGCGGATCGGGGTGTACGAGATGATGCCGGTCAGCGAAGGGATCCGGGAGCTGATCCTGGCCCGCGGCTCGCACGACGAGATCCGCAAGCTGGCCCGGTACGAGGGCATGAGCACGTTGCGCGAGGAGGGCGCCCGGCTGGTGGAGGCCGGTATGACCACCGTGTCCGAGGTGCTGCGTTCCATCTATGTCGTAGGGGCCTGACATGAGCGGTCTGAAAGCACTGCTGCAGAAAGAACTCTCCCCGCCGAAGGTCAAGCGCGAGGAGATCATGCACCTGTCCCGCCAGCTCGGCGCGTTCATCCGGGCCGGGCTGCCGCTGGTGGACGCGGTGCACACGCTGG
>CBIMJO010000562.1:0-6587 GCA_966244135.1 uncultured Actinocrispum sp.
CGAAGCTCACCTTGTCGTACGCGTCCGGCGTGAGCGCGGGCGGCAGGCCGTACGCCGCGACGTCGACGTTGTATCCGTCGCCGTGCCGCGGGAAGCCGTCGGGGAACTTGTCGTCCGGCACGGGCGGGATCGACAGCGAGCTCCACAGGCCGACGAGCGCCTTGAAGCGGATCGTGTGGAGGCGGCCCCAGCGCCACGCGTTCGTGTCGTTGCTCCACACCTTCTGGTACAGCCGGGAATCCGTGCCGACCCCGAACACGTCGATCCGGCTGCCATCGGGAACCCACGAAGCCGACGGTGCCGACGTGAGCACACCACCGAGGTCGGCCCACCCGCTCCAGCCGGCCGGCGACGCATTCCACGCGAGCTGGTAGAGATGACCGTCCGCGGCCCCGCGCACGAACACGTCCAACCGGTTGCCCGCGCTCGTCCAAGTGGCGGCGGGCGCACTGCCGAACCCGGCGGACGGCGACGACAACGCGACCCACGGGGTCCAACCACCCGCCGCGGTGTGCGTCTTCTGATACAGACGGGAATCGGTGCCGATCCCGAACAGGTCGATGCGATTGGGGGCGGCCGCGAAGGTCGCGGCGGGCCACGAGATCAACAGGCCGCCGAGGTCCTCGGGGGTACTCCAGCCGGCACCTGGGGTCCAGACCGTCCAGTAGGGGTGATTGTCTTGTCCGACAACGAAAAGGTCGATCCGGTCGCCGCTCTCCGGCTCGACCGCGGCCGGCGTGCCCCAGACGGTGAACGGCATCGGCCCGACCGTCTCGGGCCGGCCCCAGCCGCCCGGCGCCGTCCAGGTCTTGTGCTGGACCTGCCCGGAGACGTTCTGGAACACGTCGATCTTGCTGCCGCTCTGCGGCGTCACCGACACCGGCGTGGAGATGCCGTCCGGCTCGAACTTCCCGGCCGGGGCGGCGGGCAGCCCGGTGAGGGGCATGGTCCCCGGTGTGGTCTTCGGTGGTTCCGCCCCGGCCTGACCGGCCTGCGCGACCACCAGGCCGGCCATCATCAGGCCGGCCACCAGGCCGCGGGCGAGTGTGGTCCTCAACATCGAAAAGCCTCGATTCCTCTGCTGCGGCGACGGCGAAGCGCCGGCCACCGAGGGAGTGGTGGCCGGCGCTTCAGTCAGGAAACGACCTCAGGGAGCGACGTCCGCGTCCACCCAGTCCTTCCAGCCCGTGGTGTTCGTCCAGGCCTTCTGGTTCAGGTGCCCGTTGGTGAGGGCGGTGACGAGCACGTCGAGCCGGCTGCCGTTGGCCGCCCAGGTGACCGCCGGGGTGCAGCAGTTGCCCGCGGCGGGGCCGTCGAAGCCGAAGTAGCCACGCCACTGCGACGTCGTGTTGCTCCAGACCTTCTGGTACAGCTTGCTGTCCGTACCGGTCACCCACACGTCGATCCGGCTGCCGTCGGCGATCCAGCTGGCCGAGGGGCTGGTGCCGGGTGCCAGGGCGCCGCCGTGACCGACCCAGTCGGTCCAGCCGGAGCCGAGGTTCCAGGACTTCTGGAACAGTGCGCGGCCCGAGCCGCCGGCGGCGAACACGTCGAGACGCGCCGCGTTGGCGGTCCAGGTGAGGGCCGGGGTGGAGGCCCAGCCACCGGGCGGCGGGGCGAAGCCGACCCAGCCGGTCCAGCCGGAGCCCGCGTTCCAGGCCTTCTGGTAGAGGCGGCCGTCGGTGCCGAAGCCGAACACGTCGAGCCGGTTGCCGTTGGCGGTCCACGCCGCCGAGGCCGAACTCACCAGCTCGCCGCCCAGGTCGACCCAGCCGGTCCAGCCGGTCCCGGCGTTGAAGGACTTCTGGTAGGTATGGAAGTCACTGTCACCGACGACGAAGACGTCGAACCGGTTGCCGGCCGGGGTCCACGTGACGCTCGGCGTGTCGTAGATACCGGCGTCCGGCTTGCCCAGGTCCTGCCAGTCGGTGTCCCAGCCGGTCGCGGCGGTCCACTTCTTGAGGACCACCTTGGTGTCGATGACCTGGCCGTTGTCCTCCAGGAACAGCGTCTGCGCCGCGTCGATGCGGGTGCCGTTCAGCGTGCTGGCCGAGGACGGCGCGGAGACGAAGATCTGCTGGGCCGCCGCGTCGGCGCTGATCTTGGTCCGCGGCGTCTTGGTCCGCGGTGTCCGGACGGTGCCGAAGTCCGCGCCCCCGGCGCGCCCTTGGCGTTGGTGGTGGTCTTGTCGAACTTGTCTTGCTGCGCACCTGCCTGGCCGGCCTGGAAGGTGACCAGACCGGTCACCGTCAAGGCCACTGCCAGCAAGCGGGCAGCTCTCCCCTTAGTCATTTGCCCGATACTGGAGATCCGATCTAAATGAAACGTTGGTGGCTTCTTAACGATGGTTTAGACGACAACGTCGCCAGGACGGTGTCCATCACTGTGGGGGCTTGATGGAGCTGCGGCTTCTTGGTTCTGTTGAGGTTCTGGCGGGGGGACGGCCAATCGCGGCCGGGCCACCGCAGCAACGCGGCGTCCTTGCCGCGGTGGCGGTCGATGCCGGTCGTCCGGTCTCTGTGGACACCATCGTCGAACGCCTGTGGAGCAACAGTCCGCCGAACCGGGCACGCGCGGCGGTCTATGTCTATATCAGCCAGTTGCGCAAAGTGTTATCGGCGGCCGGCACATCCTTGAGTCTCGAGCGCACTTCGGGGGGCTACCGGCTGGATGCCGATACGGACGTGATCGACCTGCACCGGTTCCAGGGCCTGGTCGCCGCGGCGCGCTGGCCCGGACGGCCGGACAGCGAGCGCGTAGCGATGCTCCGGGAGGCGCTCGGGCTGTGGTATGGCAACGCGTTGGCGGATCTGCCCGGCGACTGGGCGGCCCGGATCCGGCAGGCCTACAACCAGCTGCGGCTGGACGCGACCGTGCTGTGGGCGCAGGCGGAGCTCCGGCAGGGCAACGGGGGCTCGATCGTCGCCACCCTCGTCGGCCTGACGGGTGAGTACCCGCTGGCGGAGTCGCTCGCCGCGGCCCTGATGCGGGCCCTGCACGCCACCGGATGCAGCGCCCAGGCGCTGGATTTCTACGCCGGCCTGCGCCGGCGCCTGGCCGACCAGCTGGGCACGAATCCCTCGGCGCACCTGCAGGAACTGCACCAGACGATCCTGCGGGGGGAGGCCGTCGCGGTCTAGCTCGCGAGGTCCACAGCGGACGGTGGGAGTTTTCCGGGCTCCCCCGTTGTTGCCCCCAGGGGGATCATGGGATCTCGTCTGTCTGGAGGGCGGATGACTGAAGTCGTGCGGAGTGCTGTGGGGCTGCGCTCGGAGCGGGGGCCGGTGCTGGGCTCGATCATGCTGTCAACGGCGTTGGTGGCATTGGACAGCACGATCATCGCGACGGCGGTGCCGTCCATTGTGGCGGATCTGGGCGGATTTTCGCAGTTTCCCTGGTTGTTCTCCATCTATCTGTTGACACAAGCGGTAACCGTGCCGCTGTACGGCAAGTTCGCCGACCAGTTCGGCCGCAAACCCGTGATGCTGTTCGGGATCGCGGTGTTCCTGCTGGGCTCGGTGCTGTGCGGGGCGGCGTGGAGCATGCCGGTCCTGATCGCGGCCCGGGCCATCCAGGGCATCGGCGCGGGCGCGGTGCAGCCGATCAGCATGACCATGCTCGGCGACCTGTACACGTTGGAGGAACGCGCCCGGGTGCAGGGCTACGTGACCAGCATCTGGGGTGGCGCCTCGCTGATCGGGCCGGCGCTGGGCGGGTTGTTCTCCGAGTACATCGACTGGCGCTGGATCTTCTTCATCAACCTGCCGGTGGGCGCGCTGGCGGTGGTGCTGCTGGTGCGCAAGTTCACCGAGGAGCAGGTGCGGCCGGGCAAGCCGAAAATCGACTATGCCGGGTCGTCGTTGCTCACCGCGGGTCTGGCGTTGGTGCTGCTGGGGTTGCTCGAGGGTGGCGTGGCGTGGGCATGGGGCTCGGCGCCCAGCGTGCTGATCTTCGTCGCCGGTGTCGGGCTGCTGGTCGCCTTCGCTTTGGTGGAGCGCAAAGCGGCCGAGCCGGTGCTGCCGCTGTGGGTGTTCACCAGCCGGACCCTGGTCGGCGGCAACCTGATGGCGTTGATCGTCGGCGCGATGATGATAGGCCTGAGCTCGTATCTGCCGACGTTCGTCGAGGGCGTGATCGGCACCGGCGCGCTGGTCGCGGGCTTCGCGCTGGCGGCGATGACGATCGGCTGGCCGATCGCCGCGACCATGTCGGGCCACCTGTACATCCGGATCGGTCTGCGCAACACGGCTTTGTTCGGCGCGGTCTTCGTGATCGCCGGCGCGATCCTGGTCGCGATGCTGACCCCGGACGCGGCGGTGTGGCAGGCCGCCGGGGCCGCGTTCATTCTCGGTGTGGGGCTTGGACTTTCATCGAGCCCGTCGATGATCGCCGTGCAGTCATCGGTCGGCTGGGAGCGCCGCGGTGTCGCCACCGGCACCAACATGTTCAGCCGTTCGCTCGGCAGTGCCGTTGGGGTGGCGGTGTTCGGCGCGATCGCCAACGCCACCCTCGCCAACCGGTTCGCCAACCCACCCGCCGACCTCGCCGGCCGCCTACCGTCCAGTGTGGACGCGACCACAGCGATCCTCGGCACCCACGACACCTCGCCGACAGCGGTGTTCATCCGCTCATCCCTGTTCGACGCCACGCACCACGTTTTCCTGACGTTGATCGGCATCGCGCTGCTCAGCGTTGTGGCACTACTGCTGATGCCCAGCCGTTCGGCTGCCGAGGCCGCGGCAACAGCGGAACAGCCGCTTCAGTCACGCGCGTCGAAGTGATCCCGGGCGGCCTGGACGTCGACGGCTCGTTGATAGGCCCAGACTCCTAGCGCTTGGACGTGGCCGTAGAACTCGCGGCCGATGTCGGTGAGGGCGTACTCGACCGACGGCGGCACGGTCGGGTGGACGGTGCGGGTGACCATGCCGTCGCGTTCAAGGGTGCGCAGGGTCCGGGTGAGCATGCGCTGACTCAGGCCCTCCATCGCGCGATGCAGCTCGTTGAACCGGAACGGACGCTTGGCGAGCAGCGCGACCACGAGCACGGTCCACCGTTCGCCGACCCGCCGGACCAGCCCGCTGGCCTGGCATTCGTCGGTCTTCGCGAGCGTGACAGGCACATCGATGTGCGCACCGGACATGAAAGTGCCTTCTTTCGCGCGGTCGCGGTGGTCCCGCAGGGTGGGGTCACCTTCGACAGTAGCCAAGGAGAGCAGATGATCGTGGTGAGCGGCGGGTCTGGCGACCTCGCGAGCCGGACCTTGCGGCACCTCGCGGGACGTGCGGACGTCCGCACGTTGTCGAGGACGCCGGACAAGGTGACCCTCGCGCCCGCGGCGTACGCCGACTTCGACGACCCTGGGTCGCTGACAGCGGCGCTCGCCGGAGCGGACCGGTTTCTGCTGGTGAGCATCGGCGGCCTGCAGCCGGGCGACTTCGAGCGGCAGACGAACGCCGTTGCTGCGGCTGCCAAAGCGGGCGTAGGGCACATTGTGTACACATCTCTCACCCGGGCGGGGGATTCTGGCAATCCCGTCCCGCTGGCCGGGTATCACGGTGCCACGGAGCGTGTTCTCGCCGAGTCCGGTGTGCCGTTCACGGTGCTGCGGTTCAACATCTGGCCGGAAGCACTGTCCGTGATCGGCCTGGTGCCCGCCGCCCGCGAACACGGGCAATGGTTCAGCAACTCGGGCGACGGCCGGTGCGGCTACGTGACCAAGGAAGACTGCGCCGAGGTCGCCGCCCGCGTCCTGCTCGACGGCTCCCACCAGGGCGAAATCCTGGAGGTGACCGGCCCGGACGCGGTCTCCGACCAGGACTTCGCGGCGGCGCTCGGCGTCGAGTACGTACCGGTGGGTGACGACGAGCTGGCGGCGCGACTGACCGGCATCGGCATCCCCGACCGGCTCGCCGGGCTGTGGGCCGAGGCCGGCATCCAGCAGCGTGCGGGCTGGTTCGACGTGCGGACCGACGTCGTGCGGAAGATCACCGGCCGCGCTCCGGTCTCGCTGCGTGACCACTGGATGAACGGTGATCGAAACTTCACCGATTCGGGTCCCTTGTGACTTGACACACAAAGGGGCATGCTCGGAAGAGGTTGTTCCCGAGCACGGAAAGGGCAGGTGGTGCCGTGGCAGAGAACTCCAGGGAAGTGGTCGCACGCTCCCTGCCGCATCCCCGCGGCTGAGGCGACAACATCGGCCCAGTCGCGACTGCGAGCGGCACAAGCCCGTTCCGAGAGTGCATCGCACCAGGACGCCGCTTGAGTCCCGGTCGGGACTCCGCGCCGGGCGGGCCCAGCGGCAGCGGCCACTGACAAGTCCATCCGAACCCGGGCGCGCCAGTCCATGCGACGGCGCGCCCGGGCTGTATATCGTTGGTCTCCAACGACCCGGAGGGCGACGCGGAATTCAACGATGACGTGGGCCTGGACACCTCAGAGGTCCAGGACATGCGGTCCAGCGGCGGTGGCGGCGGCGGGGTCGGTCCCCGGGTGCTGCTCGGCGGCGGCGGGCTCGGCATCGTCGGCCTGATCATCTACTTCGTGATGTCGCAGTTCGGCGGGATCGGCGGCGGCGGCGGTGCGAG
>CBIMJO010000563.1:0-6577 GCA_966244135.1 uncultured Actinocrispum sp.
CCACCGAGACGAGTTCGCCGACGTCGAACGCGAACTGTCCGCGATGGACGGCGTGACCATCCTGATCCACGACGACCGTTGCGCCGCCGAGGAACGGCGGCTGCGCAAGCGCGGCACCCTGCCGACGCCCAAGGAGAAGGTCGTCATCAACGAGCGGGTCTGCGAGGGCTGCGGCGACTGCGGGGACGTCTCGACCTGCCTCTCGGTGCAGCCGGTGGAGACCGAGTTCGGCCGCAAGACCAAGATCCACCAGGCCTCCTGCAACTCGGACCTCAGCTGCCTCAAGGGCGACTGCCCGTCGTTCCTGCTCGTCGAACCGGGCACCAAGGCCAGGCGCGAGGTTCCCGCGCTGCCCGTCGAACTGCCCGAACCGGTCCTGCGCGTCCCCGCCGACGGCACGCTGCTGCGGATGCCCGGCATCGGCGGCACCGGTGTGGTGACCGTGTCCGCGATCCTGCAGATGGCGGCCCGGATCGACGGCCGGTACGCCGCCGGCATCGAGCAGACCGGGCTGGCGCAGAAGGGCGGCCCGGTGGTCAGCGACGTGCGGATCGCCAAGCAGCCGATCACCGGCTCGCTGCGCGCCTCCCGCGCCACCGTCGACGTGCTCATCGGGTTCGACCTGCTAGGCGGCGCCGACGACAGCAACCTCGCCGTGTGCAAACCCGGTCACACGATCGGGGTCATCAACACCGCGATCGTGCCCACCGCGGCGATGGTCACCAACCGGGTCGTCGTCCCGGGGTCACCGGACGACTCGATCGAGCGAATCGAGTCCGCCACCCGGCCGGCCGACAACCTCTACCTCAACGCCCAGGGCCTGTCCGAGGCGCTGTTCGACGACCACATGCCGACGAACCTGCTCCTGGTCGGCGCTGCCTACCAGCACGGCTGCCTACCGATCACCGCAGACGCGATCGAGCAGGCGATCCGGCTCAACGGCGCCGCAGTGGAGAAGTCCCTGGCCGCGTTCCGCTGGGGCCGCGCCGCCGTCGTCGACCCCGATGCTGTGCAGGCCGCGGTCACCCGGCCGGTGCAGGCGACGGTCACCGTGACGCCCCAGGCCCGCGCGCTCGCCCAGGACACCGAAGGCGATCTGCACGAGGTGCTCAGCACCCGGATCGCGGACCTGATCGAGTTCCAGGACGCCGCCTACGCCCGCCGCTACTTCGACGCCGTGCAGGAGATCGCCCAGCAGGCCGGCAAGGCGGGCGTCGAGGTGGCGATCGAGTACGCCAAGGGACTGCACAAGTTCATGGCCTACAAGGACGAGTACGAGGTCGCCCGGCTGCACCTGGACAACGTCGAGCAGGCCCGCCGGGACGCCGAGTTCGGCCCGGACGCGTCGGTGTCGGTGCTGCTGCACCCGCCGGTGTTCAAAGCCATGGGGCTCAAGCGCAAGATCCGGCTGCGGCGGACCGCGACGCCGGTGTTCAAGGCGTTGCGGGCGGCCCGCCGGATGCGCGGCACGAAGGCGGACATCTTCGGCTACGCCAAGGTCCGCCGCCTGGAGCGGGAGCTGATCGCCGAGTACCAGCAGGTCGTCGGCCAGGCTGTGGCCAAGCTGACCGAGGACAACCTGCACGACGTCGTAGCGCTGGTCTCGCTCTACGACGTCGTGCGTGGCTATGAAGACGTCAAACTGGCCAATGTGGACAAATTCCGCGCTCAGGTCCGGGCGGCCCTCGCCGCACTCTGAACCGAGTGCACGTTGCCGTCGCCGCCGACGAGGCACCGTGCGGTGTTGGCGCCGCTGTTCACGAACTCGGTGACACAGCGGCCCAATTGGCCATGCGCGGTCGCGTTGGGGTGGAACGACTCCTGTGCGAGGTGGATGCCGATCGCGTCCAACCCGCCGTACACCAACGCCTTCGGGTCGACGGTGAGCCGCCGCTGCCACTCGTTCGCCGAGCTCCCGCCGCCAGTGCAGGCCTCATGTCCTTCGGTGGCACGGGAGAAGTCGAGGAACTTCGCGCCCGCGTTGGCCGCCGCGCCCTGGAGTGCGGCGCTCAGCTGCGGAACGGCTTCGGTGCGGGCGTACTTGGCGTCGTTCAGCTTCAGTGGACAGCCTTGCGGGCCATGCAGGATCGGGTCCATGTTCTCCGACAGCGGCGACGCGTAGGACGTCAGCACCAAGGAGTACGAGGAATCCGCGTACCCGGCCTGGCGCATCGCGGACCGGACATCGTTCAGCGCGGCCGTCACCCGCGGCGCCATGGCGGCCAGCCGCTGCGGCCATTGCTGACGCAGTTTCGGCGCGCAGCCACTGCTGAACGGGTTGAACCATTCCTTGATGCAGCCCACGAGTGTGTCCGCGAAGGCCGGTTCGTCGTTGGTGCCCACCTGAACGAGGACCGCCGTCACCCGATTGGCGCGAGCAATGTCAATCAGGCGCGCTGCTTGCGAACCCTCGGTGTAGTGCGAGGTGTTCGCCAGGGACACGTTCGCGGAGTCCGCACCTGAGCAGGCCAGGTTGAAGGTATTGGTGGCCAGCTGGGTGCGGTGGACCATCGCGTGTACCGAGCGGTGGCACCAGTCGCCGTTCTCACCTCTCGTCCCGGGTTCGTAGTCGCCGGCACCCTCGCCCGACATCGCGCTGTCCCCCAAGGACACCACCGCTGTCGGCCGGTCGTCGGCGAACGCCTGTGGGGCGGTCACCACCGAAGATGCCACCAAAGTGCATAACAGTCCGAGTTTCCAACCGGTTCGCATGCCCCACTCCCCACAGCCGCACCGATGAGACCTACCTCACAGTACGAGCAGGGTGGGCGGAACCGGGATCAGCCGAACGGGTCTTAGCGTGCCACCAACAGCTTCTGAATGCCCGCGATCTCAAGCACTCTGCGCAACTGCGGCGAGACCGCGGTGAGCGACAGGGACCCGGCGACGGCGGTGGCGCGGGCCCGTGCGCGCAGCAGCGCCCCCAGGCCGCTGGAGTCGCAGAAACTCACCTCGGACGCGTCGACACTCAGCCGGACATAGCCCCGGTCGATCAGGCTGGAGAGTTTCCGTAACACCACGTCACCAGTAGCCAGGTTGAGCTCACCGGACACGGTCACATGTGCGGTGGATCAGTCCGCGCGGACCACCTCGATTGGAGTCACGAGCGAGTGGGTACCCAGTCGCGGCGGATTTGATACAACGCGAACCGCGCGAGAGCCCGCATGCCCGGAGGCTCTCAGGGGGTACGGCGTGGGCGGGCGATGATCATGAGCACCACCGCGACGACGACCATCCCCAGCGTCATCAGGTAGGCGTTGCGGTAGCCGAACTTCGCCGCGACGCCGAGCAGCGGGCCGGCCAGCATGGCGCCGGTCGTGTTCGTGTTGGCGTACAAGGTGGTCGCGTGCCCGGGCCGGTCCGGCGCCAGCATCTGGAAGTAGCTGATGCCCACGCCCATCACCGACGCGATGACCGTGGCGTTGAGCAGCTGCGCGGCGGCGATCTGCCACGGGCTCGTCGTCAGTGTCATGACACCGTGGTAGGCCAGCGCCACCACCAGTCCGGCGAGCACCAGCCGATGCAGATCGGTTTTCCCGGTCAGGTAACTGAACCCGATCATGATCGGGATCTCCAGCCCCGCGCACAGGCCGAAGATCAGGCCCGCGTCCCCCGTCGAGCCGTGCAGGTCGTACGTGACGAACAACGGAAGCGCGGACGTGCCCAGCGAACTGGCCGCGGCCATCAGCCCGAACGCCACGAAACTCAGCGCCACGTTTCCGCGTGGCGCGGTCGTTGGGTCGTCGGGCACAGCGGCGGCCTTGACCGCTTTCCCAACATCTGGGAGGCGGATCACCGCCAGCCCAACGCCTCCGTAGAGGACCGCCGCGACGCCGAACAGGGTGGCGAACCCGCCGGCCCCGATCAGCGCGGCGCCGATCGGCGGACCGGCCACCCACGCCAGCGAGATGAGCATGCGCAGGTTGCCGATGATCTGCGGCACCTTCGCCGATCCCGTGCGCTGCAACGACTGCCGGGCATACGCGAACAGCTGCGGGAACAACGACGAGGCGACCGGCACGAGCGTGCACGCAACCAACAGCAGCGTCCAATAGTTGCGCACAAAGGCATAGAGGACATAACTGCAGGCACCGGCGGCCGCTCCGGCCAGCAGCAGGGTGCGACGGATGTCCCGGGAATCGGAAACTCTGGCCAGCACTGTGCTCACGATCACCGTCGCGATCTGCACGACCAGCAGGAAGGCGCCCAATTGGACCGGGCCGGCGTGCAGCTCGTCGGTGAGGAACAGCGACAGGAACGGGATCACCAGCGCACCGGCGATGCCGACGGAGAGGCTCAGGGTGGCGAGGGGAAGCAGGGACCGGAGGCGGAGCGGGGCAGGGTTCTCCACAGTCACCCCGTCATCCTTCAGACCGCCGCACGCAGGCACAACGCATTTCCGGCCGATATCCACAGTGGACACTGGTGGTGAACGGCCGTTGCGCGCATGATGAACGGCATGGTTACTGGGGATGACGTGCGCGAAGTCGCGCTGGTGCTGCCGAGGGCGTACGAGGCGTACGTGCGCGATCGGGCGAAGTTCCGGGTCGGCCAGATCGTCTTCGCGGCCCTGTCGCGGGACGAGACGGTCATGGGCTTCGGCTACCCGAAGGAGGAACGCGAGGCGCTGGTCGCCGGCGAACCGGCCAAGTTCCACCTGCCCAGGGCGTCCGACATGCGCTACAACTGGGTCTGCGTCTGGCTTTCGGCCATCGACAAGGAGGAGCTGCGCGAGCTGGTGGTGGATGCGTGGCGGATGTGCGTTCCCAAGAAGGTCTGGGCGCAGTACCTGGAAGACCACCCGATGTGAGGGATAATGATCGGGTGCGCGTCCTGATGCTCGGGCCGGTCGAGCTGCGGGCCGGCGGCAGGCCGGTCCCGCTCGGCGGTGCCAAGCCGAGGACCCTGCTGGCCGCCCTGATGACGAACCCGCGTGCGGTCGTCTCCATCGACCAGCTGATCTCGTCCATCTGGGACGAGACCCCGCCGCGGTCGGCGACCGCACTGGTCCATACCTATGTCTCCGCGCTGCGCCGCGCGTTCACCACCGCGGGCAACGGGGCGGTTCTGGTGACCCAGCCACCGGGATACCGGCTGGACATCGCGCCGGAGGACAACGACCTCGAGACGTTCGCGCAGCTGCTGAGCACGGGCCGCCGCCTGGAACGCGACGGCGACTACGCCGAGGCGGCCACGCGGTACGAACAGGCGCTGGAGCTGTGGCGCGGCTCGGCGCTCGGCGGCGTCGAGGCGGACTTCGCGCGAAACCGCGCGGTGGCGCTGGAAGAGGACCGGCTGACCGTCGAGGAAGGACTCGCGCGCTGCGAGCTGGCCCGGCACCGGACCGCCGAAGCCGCGGCCCGCATGGCAAAGGTGACCGCGGCGCACCCGTTGCGCGAAGAGGCGCGCGGGGTGCTGATGCGCGCGCTGTACGAAGGCGGACGGCAGGCCGACGCTCTGGCGGTATACCGCGAAGGCCGCAAGCACCTGCTGGACGAGCTGGGCGTCGAACCCGGCGAGAAGTTGCAGCAGCTGCACAACGACGTCCTCACCGGAACGCTCGACCCGCTCGTCACCGAGACGGCCTACACCGCGCCCCGGCAGCTGCCACCGGACATCGGCGACTTCACCGGCCGCAGCGAGCAGCTGGAGTTCCTGGTCGGCCTGGCCGAACAGGCCATCGCGAAGCCGCGCACGGCGACGCCGACCGTCGTGGTGTCCGGGTTCGGCGGGGCTGGGAAGTCCGCACTGGCCGTGCACACCGCGCACCTGCTGGCCGACAAGTACTCCGATGGGCAGCTGTTCGCCGACTTGCGCGGGGCCGATCCCGAACTCGGCGTGCGGGACGCGTTGCGGCGGTTTCTCAGCGCGCTCGGGGTGTCCGGCGCCGACCTACCGGACACTGTGGACGATCGGGTCGAGCTGTACCGGCGCAAAGTGGCCGGGCGCAGCCTGATCGTCGTGCTGGACAACGTCACCGGCGAGCACCAGGTGCGGCGGCTGCTGCCGGGGTCGCCGCGCAGCCTGGTGATCATCACCAGCCGGTCGCGGCTGACCGGGCTGGAGGGCGCCGAGGTCATCGAGCTGGGTTTCCTGCGCACGGACGCGTCGGTGACCATGCTGAGCACCATCGTCGGCGCGCCGCGGATCGCCGCCGAACCCGAGGCCGCGGCGACCATCGCGCGGCTGTGCGGCGGGATCCCGCTGGCCATCCGGGCCGCCGCGGCGAAACTGCGGGCCCGGCCGCACTGGCCGGTGCGCGCGCTGGCCGGCCGGTTGTCCGACGAACGGCGGCGGCTGGACGAGCTGGCCGTGGGCGACCTGGCCATCCGGTCCAGCCTGCAGCTCAACTACGCCGACCTCGGCGCGGACCACCGCCGGGCGTTCCACCTGCTGACCCGCCTGGACCTGCCGGACTTCGGCGCCTGGCTGGCCGCGCCGCTGCTGGACATCTCCCCCGGCGCCGCCGAGGACATCGTCGAGCACCTGGTGGACCTGCGGTTGCTGGAGGTCGTCGGGATCGACTCGCTGGGGCGCGTGCGCTACCGGTTCCACGACCTGATCCAGCTGTTCGGCG
>CBIMJO010000564.1:0-6573 GCA_966244135.1 uncultured Actinocrispum sp.
CGCGACCGTCCACACCGACACTCTCGGAAACGCCACTCGCTACGAGAAGAACGCGCTCGGGCAGATCGTCCGGGAGGTCAATCCCCTGGGCGCGACGACGATCCGGGAGTGGGACGAGTTCGACCGGCTACGTGCCGTTACGGACCCACTGGGCCTCACGACCCGGTACGACTACGACCCGGCAGGCAATCTGGCCTCGGTGACCCGTCCCGACGGCAAGGCCGCTTTCGCTCAGTACAACGAATTCGGGCAGCCGACCTCGCTCACCGACTACAGCGGCGCACGATGGACGCGGACGTACGACGCGGCCGGGAACATGGTCGCGGAGACCGATCCCGCTGGTGCGACAACGCGTTTCGAGCGGGACGCCAACGGCCACCTGCGGTCGATCACCGATCCGCTGGGCAATGTGACGCGGTTCGAGACGACTCCGGCCGGGCTCGTGCACACGATCACCGACCCCCTCGGCCATGTCACGCGGCAGCAACGTGACTTGTTCGGCCGGGTCACCGCGAGCGTGGACCCGCTTGGCGCGGTCACACGGTTCGGGTGGACCGTCGAAGGCCGGCCGTTGTTCCGCACCAGCACCGACGGCGCCACAACACGTTGGTTCTACGACAGCGAAGGCAACCAGGTCGAGGTCGCGGACGCGCTCGGCCAGGTGACTCGCTCGGAATACGGGCACTTCGACGTGGTGACCGCGACGGTCGCCCCGGACGGTGCCCGCACGACCTACGAGTACGACACCGAACTGCGCCTGACGAAAGTGACCAACCCGCAAGGGCTTTCGTGGCAGTACGTGTACGACGCGGCCGGGAACCTGGCTCAGGAGAGCGATTTCAACGGCCGGGTGCTGCGCTATGACTACAACCTCGCCGGTCAGATCGTCGCGCGGACCAACGGCGCCGGCGAGACGGTCACGTTCGTCCGGGACACGCTCGGCGAGATCGTCGAGAAGCACACGCCGTCCGGAGTCACGAGGTTCGAACGGGACGAGCTCAGCCGGATCATCCGCGCCACCACCAGCGACTCCGAACTCGTCTACACGCGGGACGCTCTGGGCCGAGTTGTCACGGAGACAGTGAACGGCCGCACGACCACGTTCTCGTATGACGCGTCCGGCAGGCGAGTCGAGCGGACCACGCCGAGCGGAGTCATGTCCACTTGGGACTACGACCCGACCGGCAAACCGGTGTCGTTGCTGAGCGCCGGGAACACTGTCCACTTCGAACACGACCTGGCCGGTCAGGAGATCGCCCGGTCGCTGGACAACGTGACCATCGCACAGACGTGGGATACCGCGCACCGGCCGGTCGGTCAGACCGTGACCGGCCCGCACGCCCAACTCCTGCAGCGGTCCTTTGCCTACCGCCCAGACGGTTTCCTGACCGCCGTGCAGGATGACGCTGGTATACGGCACCTTGCACTCGACCGTCAGGGACGGGTCACGAGCGTGACCGGCGCCGGGCATGCCGAGCGGTACGACTACGACCTGTCCGGCAACATCAACGCCACCGAGACCCAGGGCACGCTGCTTCGCCGCTCCGGCCGCACGACGTACATGTACGACCCGCAAGGCCGGGTCGTCGAGCGGCGCCTGCACACGCTGTCCGGTCAAGTTCGGCTGTGGCGGTTCACTTGGGACGCCGAGGATCGGCTCACCGCGGCCACCACGCCCGAGGGTGACGTGTGGCGGTACCAGTACGACGCTCTCGGCCGGCGGATCGCCAAGGAACGCGTCACCGACAGCACCGTGGCCGAACGGATCGAGTTCGTCTGGGACGGCTCGTACCTGGCCGAGACCATCCGCGGCAACGCCACCACGACGTGGGACTACCGGCCGGGTTCGGCCACGCCGATCACCCAACACGACCGGGTGTCCATGAAGGACGCTTCCCAGTCCATTGTGGACGCCAGGTTCCACGCCATCGTCGCCGATCAGGTCGGCACGCCGACGGAACTGGTGGCGCCGGACGGGACCATCGCGTGGCGCGGGCGTTGGACGTTGTGGGGCCAGTCGGCGGGAATGCAGGGCTCGGTCGCGTGTCCGTTGCGTTATCCCGGGCAGTTCCACGACGAGGAAACCGGCTGGAACTACAACTACTTCCGGTACTACGACCCGGAAACCGGGCACTACGCCAGCCAGGACCCGCTCGGGCTGCTGCCCGCGCCCAACCCTGGAACGTATGTCAGCAACCCGACCTACCTGATCGACCCGTTCGGGCTGTCCGGCTGCATCGACAACCGCGACTTCCCCACCCGCCAGGAGGCCCTGGACGCGGCCTACGACCGGGCCGGGATCCCGCGCGGCACCGAGCCGGACGTGACCTGGGAGGTCGGCAACGATCCGCTGCGCCGCGGCCAGCCCGGCTACCGGTACTCGGAAGACCTTGGCTCGCACGGCAACTACATGCAGTTCGAGACCGAGGGCGGCTCGCGGGTGATCGCCGAGCACACCGCCGACCCGAACGCCAAGAGCCCGCACTTCCACGCCGGCCAGCCCAAGGGCGACCCGAGCGAGAACTTCGTGGACTTCGGCTGGGGCACCACACCGAACCGCGATGTGCCGCGCTACGGCCAGATCGACGGCAAGCACCACTACTTCTACCCGGAGGGCACATGACCGACGCGGAGCAGGACCGCGCCGCCCGGTTGCAGGCAGCGGGTCTCACCCTGCTCGGCACCGTCGACGAGGTGAACGGCATCACCCCGAAGATGGCGTGGGACCGGGTCGTCCGCGGCGACGACCCGGCGGTGGTGGTCGGCGAGGACGCCGAACTGTCCGAAGTGGACACCGCTTGGCTGCGCCTGACCCAGGAGCGCGGCTTCTTCGGCGACGACGGTTCGTTCCACGTCAGCACCACCGGCGCCACTGGCCTGCCGTGGGCCCGGGTACGTCTCACCGATTCGCCCAGCCTCGCTTCGGCGCTGGTCGTCTACCCGGGCGAACCCGAGTTCGTCGCGCTGTCCGCGGACGGTGCCGCGGCCTGCGGTGTGACCACCGAGGAGCACGGCTTCTGGATCATGTGGCGGGAGTTCGGCTCAGCTTCTTGAGGGCTTTGCGCGCCTCGGCCCGGACGTTGCAGACGTCGTTCGCTACAGGTGATTGAGGAGGGTGGTGAGGGTCTGGGCGGTGTGGGTGAGGCGGTTCAGGTCGGTGTGTTCGTTGGGGCTGTGGGCGTTGTCGGTGGGGAGGGTGAAGCCGAGGAGGAGGATCGCCGCGTTGGGGGCTGCGCGGGCGAGGAGCGGGACGGCGGCGATCGAGCCCCCGCTTCGGACGATGGCAGGACCGCGGCCCCAGACCCGGCGGACGGCTTCGCGGGCGGTCCGGATGCCGGGGTGGGTGAGGTCGGTGAGCTGCCAGGGATCGACGCGGGCGGTTGCCTCCAGCTGGATGGCAAGCGGTTCGGGGTCGATGGTTTTGAGGTGGGCGGCCAGGAGGTGTTCGGCCTGGGCTGGGTTGTGGCCTGGAGGTAGGCGGATGTCGAGGGTGGCGGTGGCGGTTGCCGGGATGGTGTGGGCAGGGCCCGGTGGGGTGTTGAGGGCGGTGACGGTGATCGCGGGGCAGGTTGTGACGGGGTTGGTGCAGGGCGCGGAGAGGCCTCTGATGGCGACTCGGCCGTCCGGTGTGTGGAGCGATGCGATGGCTCTGGCCAGGATGCGGGCGGGATCGGGGACGGCGCCGCCGTAGCGGCCTGCATGCAGCGCTTGGCCGACGCCGGTGGCGGTCAAGGCGACTGTGAGGGCGCCACGGAGGGAACGGGTCAGCGTGGGATGGCCCGCCGCGGTGGCCTCGGTGTCGCACACGATGATGGTGTCCACATCGGACAGCCAATCGCCGAGTCTGCGCAATGTGGCTGGGAGGGTTGGGCTGCCGATCTCCTCTTCGCCGTCGTAGAGGAACTTCAGCGTGACGCGGCGGCCCGCGGCGTTGAGGTTCCGGACCGCGTGCAGGCCCGCCACGAGCGGTCCCTTGTCGTCGCTGGCGCCCCGGCCCCACAGGATCCCGCCGGTCCGGACAGCCGCGAACGGCGGGACAGACCACCCAGACCCGGCCGGGACAACGTCGAAATGTCCGTACAACAACACCGTCGGAGCGCCCGCCCGACGTTCAGCGGCCACAACCGGTCCAGGCAGCGGAATCCGGCGAGCGCCGAGCGATGCCAGCCGCTCCGCGAGCCAGGAAGCAGCCCGTCGGACAGCTGGCGCGCAGGAGCTGACGGAAGGGATGCGTTGAAGAGCGACCAGGTCTTCGATCATGCCGCCACCCGAACCGAAGCAAGAGCCAAAACGGCCCGTTCGATGTCATCGGGGGTGTGGCTCGCGTTGATCAAGAACGCGATCCCGGCTCCGGGACGGCACCGCCGATGCACAGCAACACACCGGATCCCCCTGCGCAGCAACGACTCGCGAACTGTCGGCACAGCGGATGACGGCAATGGCACGGTCTGCATCGGCCACCGCCCGCCATCCGGAACCGGCAACCCACATTCCCTGCTCCGCGAACGGAACAACGCCACCAACTCTCGCACCACCTTCCGCCGCCGCTCCCCCTCCGACCCGTCCACCGCCAACGCCATCGACAACGCGGCCTGAGCCGCCGCCGAAGGCCCGCTCGCATGCACCCGCGAAGGCCCGCCACGAGCCCGAGCCACAACATCAGCAGGCCCGGCCAACACCGCCAGCGGCGCCCCAAAACCCTTGGCCATGGAGGCCACCACCACAAGCGGCGCCGACGAAGGAACCCCCAAAGAAGCAGGACGCCCCACCCCCATCGACTGCGTCTCGTCCACCAGAACCACCCCACGAGGACCGACAGCCTCCACCAACTCCGGCAAAGGCGCCCGCCGCCCGCACCCCGGGCACAGACCGTCCACAAGCAACACCGGGCGCCGGGATAATCGCGTCACCACATCCGAAACGTGACCTGGGTCGAAGTGCCGGACCACGGAACCGGTGACCCCCGTGGCGCGCAAACCGATCCGGCCAAGGGGGTAGGCAGCCGAGTCGATCAGCGCGACGGACGGCCGGGCGGTGAGGGCCGCCCAGCCGTCCACGAAGGCGTGCAGAGAAGATGTCTCCAGCACGCCCGCCGGGCGGCCCAGGCGCACAGCCAGCTCGGCCGCGAGGCGCTTGGACCGCCGGAACTCCCCCAGGGCCGGTGGCAGACCGGTGGTCAGCCGTGACCACGGCGGTAACCGGTCATGCCGATAGTCCAGGTAGTTACCCGAAGTGAAGTCGACGTTCACGTGTGTTCGTGCACGTTGCGGGCAGCGAGCTCGGCCACTGGGGTACGGCCGAGAGTCCGCTGCTGCGCCGACTCGATCCGCTGGGTCAGCCGCTGCTGCAGCAACGTCCCCGGCATCACGGTGTCCACAGTGGACCGGAGGTCCGCGCCGGTCGCCGCCCGGTAGGCGTGCACGTAGCCCTGGATCTCCGGACGCCAGTAGCGCGCCCAGTTCACCGCGGCCTCCGGCTCGATCTCGGTCGCCCAGCTGCCGTACCGGATCGACAGCACGATCTGCTCGCCGAACGTGCCCAGGTCGCGGAAGTGCGTCACGTTCACGTCCGACCAGCCCATCATGGACTTCACCGCGTCCACCCGGTCCATCCAGGGCTCCTTGTACGGCACCATCACCCGGCCGCCGAGGAACTCCCGCATCTCCGGCCGCGCGAACATCCACATCTGCATCAGCATCTCGACCCGCGCGGTCCACGGCAGGTCGCCGTACTGGTTGTGCGCGCCGGCCGTGACCACCAGCTGCGTCTCCCGCAGCGCGTTCAGCAGCGGGAACCCGTCGGCCTGCATGGTCAGGTCGTCGTCCTGCTGGTAGAAGATCGTGCACAGGTGCAGCAGGTTGTGGAACGCGGAGATGAACTGCGACCGGCTGTCGACACCGTCGACATCGCCGACCGCGGTGCCCAGCAACGTGATGCCGTAGTGGTGGTCGTACTCGAAGGCCCGGCGGCGTACCGAGAGCAGGAACGGCCGGTTCTGGATCCAGCCCCACAGCACGTTGTTCAACCGCCGCAACGGGTCGATCTCCATCCGCGCCAGCGGATCATGTCCATTGCGGACGGTGCGCTGGTTCTGGAACCGGTTGGTGACCGCGTTGTGCGCCTGGACGAGCATGCCTTCTTCCATCCAGTACGACCAGATCAGCTCCAGGCCGAGCGGGCCGACCAGACGCGAGGGCAGCACGCCGTAACAGGTCTCGTCGACCGTGGACGGGTGCGTGAGGTCGCCACCGACCTCGTGGGGCTGCTTGAGCGGCAGGTCCCGCAGCCGGTCGAGGATGAGCTTCAGGTACGGCAGCACTTTCGGCTCGACGCCGGTGCCGAGCTGCTGCAGGTAGTTGTCCCGCATCTCGGTCAGCCAGTTGGCGGCGAGCGGCCTGCCGTTGCGCCGCCGCGACTCGCTGGTGTCGTTGTCCGACGCCAGCACGTGGTCGTAGCGCTTCTGCAGGTACTCCGGGGTCAGGCCGTTGAACTTGTCCTCGACGATCAGGCCGACCTCGTGCATCAGGAAGAACTGGGTGGCCGACCGGAGCACCTCGAACCCGTCCAGCCCGA
>CBIMJO010000565.1:0-6546 GCA_966244135.1 uncultured Actinocrispum sp.
GGTCCGCGCAATGACGACTCCGGCAGCCCGGCCCTCAAGAAAGAGGACGGGCGCTGGAAACTGGTTGGTGGAGCCAGCCGCAACTGCACCAAATGGTGCGGCACGGACGAAGGCGGGTACACCAGCTCACCCGAGTACCGGCAGTGGATTTACGACACCGCCGAGGGGTGCCGGTGCCACCAGGTGGAGCGCGTCGAGCTCGAAGTGGGGCAGGCCGTGGCGGGCGGCGATGCCCTTGGCCATCGTCGTCTTGCCCGAGCCGGTGCTTCCCGCCACAAAGTACTCTGTCTACGCCGGAAGAATACTTGCGTCCATCAACCGAAATCATGACCGACGCCCGACTGAAGGCCATCCGGCCTGTCAGCCGGGCAATCACCGAATCAATACCCGCGTTGTTCTTTCAGCTGCTCAACAGCCCGGACCTCGTTCATCAGCCGCTCGTGCTCGAGAACATGCCGATGGTGGCCGCACGTGCGGGGATGGCGGACTGCGGGCAGAAACACGGACACGGGCCACAGCAAGCCGATGAAGCCTGCGGCCAGTGTTCCCGGCTCACCCTTGGCGGCGCTGACACCATGCCGCCGCCGGAAATACCACTTGGCGCAGAAGGACGCGGCGATCAGATAGACCACCACAATTATCGCGACCGCCATGATCGAACACCTACTCCTGGAAAATGATCTTCTCGCAGTACTCACAGGGGTCGTTGTATCCCTTGCGAACCCATGTTTCCCGATGACAATGCGGGCACCGCACCTTGACGTTGGCCATACCAGACACCTCCCACATCTTCGGCGAGTAGATGCGCAGACTCCGCGAACTACGATCTCCTCGCCGACCTAGTCGACATAGTCAACACGTCGACAGACCCGGGAGCAGCGTTACAGAAGCAATTGAAGAAGTACTTAACGCCATGCCAACCACATTGTGCGTAATGATTTGACCACAGATCTCCCAACCAACGACGGCAGGAAGTGCGACAAAGACAGCCGGATAGCCGACACGGGAGTCCGGCCCGAAGAAAATCACCACCAAGTTCCATGACTGGCCGGTAAACGACCACAGGCCGTAGCACCGCCGTTCCCGGACGGCCCTGATGACACACAGGTTCTCGACAGTCAGGACAACAACACGCGAGAAGAGTCTGGCTGGCCGGTCGCCTGACGGCGGACTATGGTGTCTTCGTGCGCGTGAGCTACATCAGGCAGCAACGCGTGTACGGCATCATGCGGGAAGGCGGACCGCCCGCACCCGAGATGTACGCGCTGGCCAAGAACCACGAGCATGCGGTGTGCGAGTTGGCCATAAGTAGTCTGGTTTGTCTCCGTACAGAACCTCGATGACATCGGGGAGGAGCTACGCCCATCGTGCGATGTGTTGCATTGGGTCGCGTGGCAGCGATTGTGTGGCATGACTCATCTCCCGTCCGATCCTGGTGACCCGTCCGCCGGATTGGTGCGCGCGTCGGAGCCGGTGCGGCCAATCCTCAGTCCGATTCCGCGGTGGGTGATCGTGGTCGGGATCCCAGTCATGGTCCTTATCGCGGCCGGAGCGGTGTGGCTGCTGCTCGGTCTGTCCGCGGGCCGGGATCAGCTGGACGCAATCCGCACAGGCGGCACGATCGGCGTAGGCCTGGGCGGGGTCGTAGTGCTGTGGCTGGCAGTACGTCGGCAACGCTCCACCGAGCTGGATCTTCTGCAGAAATACGCAGCTCATCAGCTCGCTGAGCGCGTCGCGCGGACCAACGAGGCTCACCAGCAACGCGTCGCCCAGGATGCCCGAGAGGATGCCACCGAGCGGCGGATTACCGAGCTGTACACCAAAGCCGCCGACCAACTGGGATCCGACAAGGCTCCCGTTCGACTCGCCGGGCTGTACGCATTGGAACGCTTAGCACAGAACAACGAGGATCAGCGACAAACCATCGTCAACGTGCTCTGCGCCTACCTTCGCATGCCCTACAGCCTCCCGGGTGAACCACCCCCCGATGACGCCGATGGCAAACTTGCTGACACGTACCGCGAACGCGTCCAAGAACGCGAAGTCCGTCTCGCCGCGCAACGCATCCTCATCCACCACCTAAGCCCCGACGATCCTGACCACCCTGTCGAAACGTTCTGGACCGACCTCAACCTCGACCTTACCGACGCCACCCTCATCAACTTTGACCCCCGCGACTGCCGGATCAACAGCGCCACCTTTACCCAAGCCAAGTTCAGTGGAACCACCTCCTTCAGCTATACGCAATTCACTGGGGACGCCTTGTTCAACAAGGCGAAGTTCACAGAGGACACCTCGTTCACCAAGGCGGAGTTCACCGGGGACGTCTGGTTCAGCGATGCGGAGTTCACCGGGGACATCTCGTTCCGCGAGGCGAAGTTCACCGGGTACGTCTGGTTCACCGGGGCGGAGTTCACCGAGTACGCCCGGTTCACCAAGGCGGAATTCACCGGGGACACCTCGTTCAACGGGGCAAAGTTCACCGGGGACACCTCGTTCAGCGATGCGAAGTTCACCGGAGACACCTCGTTCGACAAGGCAAAGTTCGCCATGGGGACTCCCGCCAACGTGGCCCAATATCTCGCGCCGCCGAGAAACAGCAACACATCCTCAGCGCCCAGCGAGGGAGATGCGGATGCTCCCGCCGCGTCATCGACCTGAAGCCATCGACACGCGGCGATCACCGACCGTGGCAGTGTTGCAACCGCAACGATTTGATAGAAGTTCTCAGGTCGACCGACGCTTTCGTGCCTTCGCGCTCTTGGCCGCCAGGGCCAACATGTGGGCCCTGCGTGCGGAAAGTGCGCGCGTCCGTCGCTCGCTGGCTGGCTGGCAGTACGCGATCCGGGTCGACCTGTGCTTCGAACCTGGCCAGTAGCGCATCGGCGCCCTTCCGGGCCTTCTCCCCGCGGTCGGTGGTCGTAGCCCACGAGGCGTGCGCGGCGATTCGGGCGCGGAGGGTCCGTTGCTCGAGGGTCATGGTGGTGTTCGCGTCTCCCATGCCCCGAGCGTGCGGCCCGCTTGTCACCTACAGGCGGTCGCCGATGGACAGTCTGCGGGCGGTCGCGTGGGCTCGTTGATCTGCGGCTGATGCGCCGTACCGGCGGGCCATCTGGGCTGACCTCCAGCCGTTCAGCCGCATCAGATCGCCTTCCGCTGCCGCCTGCCGCCATGAACTGGTGTGAGAAGTCGTGGCAGCCGAGGTGAGCGTGTAGGTTCCGGCCGATCGCGTCATTGACTCCGGCGGCCTTGCCTCGTCGGCGGAGCATCAGTTTTACGCCGTTCGGTGTGAGCGGGCCCTTGCCCTTTTCGGCGAGCCACAGCCGCGGGTGCTCGGCGTATCGGTCGCTAGCCCGGATTCGCAGATAGCGGGCAAGTGCCTGGCCTGTCTTGGCGCCGAAGGGGCACGAGCGTGGTTTCCGGCCTTTACCGACGACGTGGATGACGTCCTGGTCGAGGTCGACGTCGTCCACGGTCAGCATCGCGATTTCGGACAGGCGGCACCCGGTGTCGGTGAGAAGCCGGATGATCGCGTGGTCGCGGCGGGCGATGATGTCCTTGCCGTTGCAGCTCACGAGGACCTTTTTCCATAGGTCGTCGGGCAGTAGGGGCACGGGTTTTTCCGGCACAGCGGGCTTTTTCATGCCGTCCATCGGGTTGCCGGGTATCTCCTCTTCGGCGAGTAGTCATTTGAACCATTGCTGGATCGACCGGTATCGGGTGTCGGCCGTGCTCGGTGAACGGGTGTCGAGAAGGTGGCCGATCCAGTCTTGGAGCATGGCCTTCGTGATGTCGGCCGGCTCAGCTGGTGGCTCGTCGAGCTGATCGAGCCATCGAGTCATGACCTCAACGGCGCCTAGGTAGGCTTCGAGGGTTTTCGGGCTCTTGTTCTCGGCTCGGAGGGTGCGGCGCCATTCGCGCCAGAGGGGGTACCAGCGGTGGTCCGTCTCCATGCTCAGAACTCCATAGTTATGGTGTTACTGAGCGGCCCGCTTACGGCGACTGTGCGGTCTTGAACGTGTTTGTGCTGGTGGTGGGCGCAGCAGGGTTCGAACCTGCGACCCCTTGCTTGTAAGGCAAGTGCTCTTCCGCTGAGCTATGCGCCCGACTTGGCCGGTCCGATTCCCGGACGTCCGGGTGTGGACCGGCTGTCTAGATCATGCCAGTTCTGTCACGGCCTTTTTCCAGGCGGACTGGTCGCGGGCCTCGCCGGGCTGGTTGACCTCGGTGAAGCGCACGACGCCCTGCTTGTCGATCAGGAACGTGCCGCGCAGGGCCATGCCGGCGCCCTCGTTGAACACGCCGTAGCTCTTGGCGACCTCGCCGTGCGGCCAGAAGTCCGCCAGCAGCGGGAAGGTGTAGCCCTGCTGCTCGGCCCATGCCTTGAGGGCGAACGGGCTGTCCACCGACACGCCGAGGATCTGCACGTCGGCGTTGGTGTAGTCGGCCAGCTCGTCGCGGACCTGGCACAGCTCGCCCGTGCAGGTGCCGCTGAAGGCGAACGGGTAGAACACCAGCAGCACGTTCTTCTCGCCCTGGAACGACGACAGGCTCACGTCCTGCTTGTTGTAGTCCTTCAGCGTGAAGTCCGGGGCCT
The DNA here is from genome assembly GCA_966244135.1 of uncultured Actinocrispum sp. GTDB lineage: Bacteria > Actinomycetota > Actinomycetes > Mycobacteriales > Pseudonocardiaceae > Kibdelosporangium. The sequence goes on from CBIMJO010000565.1 coordinate 4,598, forward strand.
GCGAACCGACCTCGACCGCCATGCTTTCCTCCCAGCGTACGCATCTTCTGGTCGAGGCCAGCCTAGTACGCCGCCTGAGCGTCCAACCCAGGCGGTCGCCCTGTGGGAACGTCAGCGCCGGGTGCTGGCCGACTTGGGGGATACGAGCCGGCTGCCCATCCAGTCCTCCCCCACGCTGATGTTCGAGGTCTGCGCCATTCCCGCAGTCGACACCGCCTCGGCGATCTCACTCGGCTCGACGTGCCCGTCCCGGCCGTTCTTGGGCGTCAGGACCCAGATGACACCCGCGTCAGCGAGGGGTTTGCGCACGTCCAGGAGTGTGTCGGCGAGGTCGCCGTCGTCTTCGCGCCACCACAGCAGCACGACGTCGACTACTTCCTGGGCTTCCTCGTCCAGCAGGTCACTGCCACTGCGATCCTCGATCGCGGCGCGGACCTCGTCGTCGACGTCCTCGTCCCAACCGATCTCCTGGACGACTATGCCTGGCTCGATGCCAAGCTTCTCGGCGACGCCTACTTTGCCGGCGTCTCCCGCGGCCACCACGGCTTCTCACTCCTCCAACTGACCCGATGCGGAACCGGAGGGCTCCGCGTGTTAGGCGATAGCGAACACTTTCAGTACCCAAGTGCGCAACCGTCCACACCGGGATAAGCCCCAACTGTGTCCATGCCCGGGTCCAAGTGCGCGCACACTACGGTTGCCATGTGTCCGTGCCATGTAGACCCACTACCACCTTGGCGAGTGTGGTCCATACCGCCATCGGGTTACTCGCCAGTAGTGATGACGTGCGGCCTGATCGGGACGAACATTGGCACTGAGGCACGCCTACCGGGTTGAATTGCCACTCCGGCCGGCTTGAAACACCATGACATACCAGGCGAGGAGATCCCTTGGCCCCGCAATCGAACAACAGCAGCACGGGCACCCCGAGCAGGGTGCACGTCATCCGCGACGGCCTCGCCGCCCACCTGCCGGACATCGACCCGGAGGAGACGTCGGAGTGGCTTGAGTCGTTCGACGCCGTGCTGAAGGACGGCGGCCAGCAGCGAGCGCGCTACCTGATGCTCCGGCTGCTGGAGCGCGCGCGTGAGAACCGCGTGGGCATCCCGTCGCTGACCAGCACCGACTACGTCAACACCATCCCCACCGAGCAGGAGCCGTGGTTCCCCGGTGACGAGGAGGTGGAGCGCCGCTACCGGGCGTGGATCCGCTGGAACGCCGCCATCACCGTGCACCGCGCGCAGCGCCCCGGGGTGGGCGTCGGCGGTCACATCTCGACGTACGCGTCCAGCGCGACCCTCTACGAGGTCGGCTTCAACTGGTTCTTCCGTGGAAAAGATCACCCGGGTGGGGGTGACCAGGTCTTCTTCCAGGGGCACGCGTCGCCGGGCATGTACGCCCGCGCGTACCTGGAGGGCCGCCTGTCGGAGGACCAGCTCAACGGGTTCCGCCAGGAGTACTCGCACGGCGGCCCCGGCGCGGGCCTGCCGTCCTACCCGCACCCGCGGCTGATGCCGGACTTCTGGGAGTACCCGACGGTGTCCATGGGCCTGGGCCCGATGAACGCCATCTACCAGGCCCGGTTCAACCACTACCTGCACGACCGCGGCATCAAGGACACGTCCGACCAGCGGGTGTGGGCGTTCCTGGGCGACGGCGAGATGGACGAGCCGGAGTCGCGCGGGCTGATCCACGTGGCCGCGAACGAGGGCCTGGACAACCTCACGTTCGTGATCAACTGCAACCTGCAGCGGCTGGACGGCCCGGTCCGCGGCAACGGCAAGATCATCCAGGAGCTGGAGGCGTTCTTCCGGGGTGCCGGCTGGAACGTGATCAAGGTGATCTGGGGTCGCGAGTGGGACTCGCTGCTGCACGCCGACCGCGACGGCGCGCTGATCAACCTGATGAACACCACGCCCGACGGCGACTACCAGACCTACAAGGCCAAC
>CBIMJO010000566.1:0-6543 GCA_966244135.1 uncultured Actinocrispum sp.
AGACCTTGATTTACCTCTCCGGATCCCGCGCGGAAATGCTCGCGTCGATCGAGGCGCCGGGGATCCGCTGGGTCGTCGTCGGGCCGGAAGTGGGTTCGGCGAGTGCCGTGAAGATGTGCACCGCCTCAGTCTACAAAGGAATGTCCGCTCTGCTCGCGCACGCGTTCCTGACCGCCGAACATCATGGCGTCACAGCACATGTGCTCGCCGATGTTCAGCAGCTGACCCCCGAGGCGCTGCGGCAGCCGATTCAGGCGGCCACGAAAGCGTGGCGGTTCGTCGGTGAAATGGAACAGATCGCGGAGACCCAGAAAGGCGCGGGCCTCACCCCGGCATTGTTCGACGCGATCCGCGAGGTTTACACGGAACTCGCCTCCAGCGCATGGGGCGAGCGCAATCCGGAGGACGTCCCGGCCGCGCTGGACCTGTCCGCCTTGAAGGACCTCCGCCCCCGGTAGAAACTCGTCAACGTCGCGTCGACGAGACATCAACCCGCACGGCGCACGCTTGTGCCATGGCGATGTCGAGACGTGCTGTCCTCCGCGCTGCCGGTATCGGTGCCGTCGCCTTGGGGTTGGGCGGCGTTGCCGCGGCCGTCGTGCCGTGGTCGGCGAAGGGAGACACGATGGCGTTCGACGGTTCGGGCGAGTGGGCCAACACCCCACCGGGTGATCTGCGCGGGCGGGTCGTGCTGGTCGACTTCTGGACGCTGACCTGCATCAACTGGCTGCGCACCGCGCCGTACGTGCGGGCCTGGGCGGCGGCCTACCGGGCGGACGGGCTGACCGTCATCGGCGTGCACACCCCCGAGTTCACGTTCGAGCACTCGGCGGATCTGGTGCGCACGGCGATCGCGGCACGCGGGATCGACTACCCGGTGGCGATCGACAACGACTACAAGATCTGGCGCGCGTTCGACAACCACTACTGGCCGGCGCTGTACTTCCTCGACCGTGACGGGACTGTCCGCGACCACCAGTTCGGCGAGGGCGGCTACGAGTCGTCCGAGCGCCGGATCCAGCAGCTGCTCGGCGTCTCCCGGCCGCTGGTGCCGGTGACCGGGGAGGGCGTCGAGGCTGAGGCCGACTGGGCCCAGCTCCGCTCGGGCGAGACCTACCTCGGCTCGGCCCGCGCGGACAGCCCGGCATCACTGCAAGGTGACTGGGCGGTGGAGCCGGAGCGGGTCGTCGTCCGGTCGGCAGGCGCTCGGCTGTCGTACCGGTTCCACGCAAGGGACGCCCACCTCGTGTTGTCGCAGGGGACGGGTGGCCCCATTCCGTTCCGGGTGCTGCTCGACGGCCAGGCTCCGGGCGCTGCCCATGGCGTGGATGTCGATGCGGCGGGCGACGGGGTGCTCAACGAGGGACGCCTCTACCAGCTGATCCGGTCGCCGGGTGAGGTCCGCGACCGGACCGTGGAGATCAGCTTCAACGAACCGGGCGCCGAGGCCTACGCCTTCACGTTCGGCTGAACGGGGTCAGTTGAAGCGTTCCTTGATCGCGAGTTCGCCCCAGAACTCGCGGAGGCGTTCGAACCGCTCGGCGACCTCCTCGGCGTCCCCCGCCTCCAGCGCGGTCACGATGGCGTTGACGTCCTCGCAGGAGGTGTCCGCGGTCAGGGTCTCGTCGTCCATCAGCTGGACGAGACCGCCGTAGTCCAGTTCGACCGCGGAGGTGTCGTCGAAGTGCTCGAGCCAGCCGGCCGTGTCCTCGAGGACCTTGGCGGGGCCTTGGTCGCCGAAGGTGTTCGCCGTCAGCTCGTAGGCACGGGCGACGCGGTCGCGGGCGTCGGCCATCGTCGCCCGCCACGAGCACTCGCGGTCGGGTGAGTCGAGGTCGGCGAGGACCAGGCGGCGGGCGGTCGAGTCGAACATCACAAACCACGGCAGCGGCACGGTCCACGTCGTGGAGACGGCGTGCACGGCGTTGGCGGACTGCTGCCCCAGCACCGACGCCGCTCGCGCCCGGACGCTGTCCAGGGACGCCGGGATGGCCGCGTCCCGCAGGGCGGGGTGTGCGGTGCTCAGGAAGCCCACCATGGCGGCCGCGGACCGGGACAGGATGTCCAGAGGGCAGACGAGGGGTCCCTGGCCCGCAGCGGCCCCTGGGACGTCCTTGGGGTCGAGCACCAGGATGTCGAACAGGCTCCTTGCCGACGGCCGCCCGCTCGCCGACTCGCCCGGGAACACCCTGGGCGGGACCGAAGTTTGTGACCTGAACCACATCTGCCGCTCGTGTTCGCCCACGGCCGAACGGCTCAACGGACCGGTTTCGATGACGTTCCGTAGCCGTTTTGACAACTCACTGTCAAAAGCCGACAACGGTTCGTACACCCGGAGGTAGGCGACGAACGGACGAGGCACGCCACGCATGGTTTCACGGCCGGACCGTGAACACCTCATCGCCCGATCGGGATCGATCTGTCATCACCGGCACACGGTGCCGCGTCGCGTCGAACCCCATCGGCACGGTACGGTAGTTACTAGGAATCAGTTGTCGAGATGAGTGGGGCCGCCGTTTCCCCCGGCCGCCCCATCCCTGTGCGAGGGGGTCGAGCCATGGGGCGCGGCCGGGCGAAGGCCAAGCAGACGAAGGTGGCCCGAGAGCTCAAATACAGCACTCGGAACACGGACTTCGACGCTCTGCAACGTGAGCTGTCGGGTAAGCCGGACGATGCTCATGACGAGGACCAGAACGACGACTACGACGACGGGTACGACGACTACCGTCGCTGACTTGCCACACGGACACCAGGGTGTTGTAGGGCGCCCTGGTGTCCGTGTGCCGAGCACCCTCGTCGTGGGTTGTCACGCGTCCTGGAAGAAGCTCTTGGCGGCGACCAGCGCCGGTGCGTCGGTCAGCACGTCGCCCGGGCGGTTACCGGTCGCGGACAGGACGCCACCCCAGCGCATGCCGAGGTAGGCCGCCGTGTGCCGCATCATGCCGGTCAGGTTCTCGTCCTTGCCGAGCTCCTCGGCGACGGACACCACCCACAGTGTCTTGGCGCTCATCCGCGCCTTGAACGAGGTGTCCGGCAGGTAGAGCCAGCCGCTCCAGTAGTCGAGGTACCGCTTCGCGGTCGCCGACACGCTGTACCAGTACAGCGGGGAGGCGAGCACGATGTCGGTCGCCTCGAGGGTCGCGTCGAGCAGGATCTTCTCGTTGCCCGCCGGCGGCGGCGGGATCCGCCGGGACGTGTGCCGGGCGTCGCCGAAGTCGGGCAGCGGCAGGTCGTCCAGGTACAGCCAGCGCTGTGGCATGCCCGCCGGCAGGTGCTCCGCGGCCTTGCGGGCGAGTGTCTCGGTGTTGCCGCCGCGGCGGGAGCTGGCCAGCACGAACAGGAAGCTCATCGGGGTCCCCTCAGTCGTCCAAGAATATGTATGTACATGCAGATATTGTCAGCGCATGTAAGCTCCGTCAAGTGAGCGGCGACGATGAGCTGTGGAGCCGGGTGGTGGTGCTGCACGCCCGGATCGAGCACGAGCTCACCAAGGCGCTGCACCGGCGGCACGGCCTCGGCCTGTCCGAGTACCGGGCGCTGGCCCGGCTGAACGACTGCTTCGAGGTCGGTTCGTCCGTGCGGATGCAGGAGCTCGCCGACGCGCTCGGGCTCAACCAGAGCTCGGTCAGCCGCCTGGTCGCCCGCCTGGAAGAGGCCGGGCTGTCCGAACGCGACATCTGCGAACAGGACCGCCGGGGCATCTACACGATGGTGACGCCGGCCGGGACGAAGCGGCTCGCCGAAGCCACGCCGACCTATCAGGAGACCCTGCGGCAGGCCCTCGACCAGGCCGCCGAGGACCCCGACCTGCGCGACGCGGTGACCGCGCTGCGGGCGGCGACCCCGGCGCGATGAGTTTTCGCTGAGGCTCTGGTCCAACCATCATGAGCCGATTGCACGCACTGCTGCAGACCTCCGTGGACGACGGAACCCTCCCTGGTGCCGTGGCGCTGGTCGCGCGCGGCTCGGCCAGGGAGGTGGCCGTCGTCGGATCGCAGGGCCTGGGCGGGCCGCCGATGACCCGCGACTCGATCTTCCGGATCGCCTCGATCACCAAGCCGGTCGCCGCCGCCGCGGTGATGCTGCTGGTCGAGGACGGCACGCTGAGCCTGGACTCGGAGGTCCGCGAGTGGCTGCCCGAACTGGCGTCGCCGGCTGTCGCTCGTACACCTTCGAGTGAACTTTCCGACGTGGTGCCGGCCGCGCGCCCGATCACGGTCTTCGACCTGCTCACCAGCCGGGCGGGCTACGGCTTCGCCGACGACTTCTCGCTGCCGACGGTCCAGGAGATCGCCCGGACCATTCAGGCCGACGGCCGCATCCCGCAGAACCCGCCCGCGCCGGACGAGTGGATGGCCATTCTCGGCCGGCTGCCGATGACGTATCAGCCCGGCGAGAAGTGGCTGTACAACACCTGTTCGGACATCCAGGGCGTACTCGTCGCCCGCGCCAGTGGACAGTCCTTCCCGGAATTCCTGGCCGAGCGGATTTTCACGCCACTGGGAATGACCGACACCGGATTCACGGTGCCGGCGGCGAAACGGCCGAGATTCACCAGCTACTACAAGAACATGGCCGAGGGCCTGGTGTTTCAGGACGGCCCCGACGGGCAATGGAGCACCATGCCCGCATTCCCGTCCGGCGCGGGCGGGCTGGCCTCCACCGTCGACGACTACTTCGCCTTCACCCAAATGCTGCTCGGCGACGGCCTGCTGTCCGCGGAGTCGAAACGCCTGATGACGACGAACCACCTCAGCCAGGACCAGCGGGATTCCAGCAAGCTGTTCCTGGACGGCCAAGGGTGGGGTTTCGGTGGCGGCGTGGACACGAATGTGATCAACCCATGGAACGTCCTCGGCCGCTATGGCTGGGTCGGCGGCACCGGCACCTCGGCGTACATCACGCCGAGCACCGGCACCACCGGGATTCTGCTGACCCAGGTCGGCGTCGACAGCCCGGTCGCGCCGAAGTGGCTGCCCGCCTTCTGGCAGTACACCGCCGAGTTCTAGGGACTGCGCAGGTAGCGCAGCTGGTGGGTCTTGGCTTCGTCGAGGTCGGTGCGGGACTGGGCGATCTCGGCACGGTGCGAGGTCTGCGGCACGCCGACCTCCCACCAGGCGCCCGCCTCGGTCCAGGAGCTGGGGTGGGTCTTGATCACCACGACCGCGGGGCGGCCGTCCTGGGCGTGCTCGCGAGCCTTGGTGTACGCGGCGCGGAGGTCGTCGATGGTGGTGGCGCTCAGGACCGCGCAGCCCAGGGACGCGGCGTGGGAGGCGAAGTCGACGCGGGGCGGGGTGGCCAGGGTCGACCGGACATCGCCGTACATGTTGTTGAACCCCGTCCCGCCCTGACCGCGTTGCAGCCGGTCGATGACCGCGTAACCGTCGTTGTCGCAGACCACAGCCACGAAGCCGTGCCCGGCGAAGGCGGCGGAGAACAGCTCGGAGTTGAGCATCAGGTACGAGCCGTCGCCCAGAAGCGTTGTCACCACGCCGTTTGTGTGCGCCATGGCGGCGCCCCAGGCACCGGCGACCTCGTAACCCATGCAGGAGAAGCCGTACTCGACGTCCATTGTGGACTCGCCAGTGGCCCGCCAGCCGCCGATCAGCTCACCGGGCAGACCACCGGACGCGGTCATCACGTAGTCTGTCGGCCCGGAGAGATCGTTGACCGCCCCAACGACCTGCGCATACGTGGGCAGGGGCGACTCGACGGTCCGCAACCCGAAGATGTGCGCATCCCACTTCGCCAGCTCGGCGGGCGCACGCTCGGCCCACGCCGCCGGAGCCTGCCAGTCCAGCGAAAGCTCCTCCAGCGAAGCGCGAGCATCCCCGACCACGGCAAGGGCCCCGTGCTTCACTGCATCAAACCTGGCCGTGTTGATGGTGATCAGCCGCACGTCCGGGTTGAACACGGTCCACGACGCCGTGGTGAAGTCCTGCAGCCGCGTGCCCACGGCGAGCACGACATCGGCCTCGGCGGCGAGCACGTTCGCCGAAGTGGAACCCGTGATGCCCAACGGACCAGCGTGCAGGGGATGGGAATGCGGGACCAGGGTGCGGCCCGCGGTGGTCTCCACGATCGGGATCCGGTGCCGCTCGGCGAACTGCACCGCGGGCTGTGCCGCGCCCGAGTACCGAACCCCGCCGCCCAGCACCAGAAGCGGCCGCGACGACGAGGAAAGCACCGCTGCGGCCCGTTCCAGGGCCCGCACGTCCGGCCGGGGCCGGGAAACGTGGTGCACGACCGGAGCGAAGAAGGACTCCGGGAAGTCGAACGCCTCGGCCTGGATGTCCTGCGGCAGCGCCAAGGTGACCGGCCCGCAGTCCGCCGGATCGGTGAGCACCCGCGCGACCTGCGGCAACGCGGACAGCAGCTGCTCGGGCCGCATGATCCGGTCGAAGTACCGCGAGACGGGAATGAAGCAGTCGTTGACGCTGACGTCGCCGCGGCCCGGCACCTCGAGCTGCTGCAGCACCGGATCCGGAAGGCGCGACGCGAAGACGTCGCCCGGCAGCAGCAGAACCGGCAGCCGGTTGACCG
>CBIMJO010000567.1:0-6539 GCA_966244135.1 uncultured Actinocrispum sp.
GACGCGGCGCATGAACTGCGCAGCCCGATCGCCAGCCTGCGAACCGTTTTGGAGGTCGCCAACGACCACCCGGAGAGCGCGGACTGGCCCGCGGTGGTGCGGGACGCGGTGATCGACACGCAGCGGCTGCACTCCCTGGCCGACGACCTGCTGCTCCTGGCCACATTGGACTCCGCGATCCCGTTGCGGATGAACGAGATCGACCTGGCCGAACTGGTGAAGTCCGAAGTGGGCGGTCGCGTCGAGGTCATTGTGGACGGACCTGCGCCGATGATCGGGGACGCCAGGAAGGTGTCGCGGCTGTTGCGCAACCTCGTCGACAACGCCGAACGGCACGCGAAAGAACGGGTCACGGTGACCGTCCGGGCCACGCCGATGACCGTGTCCGTCGAGGTCGCTGACGACGGGCCGGGGATCCCCGCGGCGGACCGGGACCGTGTCTTCGACCGGTTCACCCGTCTCGACGAGGCCCGCGACAGCGACGCCGGCGGAACCGGCCTGGGCCTGGCCATCGCCCGCGAGATCGCCCACCTGCACGGCGGGGACATCACAGTCGCAGGCACCGGCCCAGGCGCCACGTTCGTCGCCCGGTTCCCCCGCGACTAACGACGCTTACGCGGGGTCAGCCGGATGGGCGGGAGCGGCGGGGCCGGGATGCGGTCGCTGCCGTGGAACGGGATCGAACCGAACCGGTCCGACTGAGCCTCCCAGTCGGCGCGGGCGGCCTCGATGTCCTCATGGGACCGGCCCACGAAGTTCCACCACATCACCAGTTCGTCGGGGAACGGCTCGCCGCCGAGCAGCACCGCGCGGGCGTCACCGGAGATGTCCAGCGAAGTACGGCCGGTGCCCAGGTAGAGCAACGGCCCGCGACCAAGCTGAACACCCGCGGCCGTCACCGAACCATCGAGCACCAGCAAGCCGTACTCGAAGTCGGGCCGCAGTGGCAGCGTGGCATCACCGGACACGGTCAGGTCCGCGCCGACCAGAGGCGTGTACACAGTGGCCGGAGACACAGCCTCGCCCAGCTGGCCCATGAAAACGGTCGCGGTCAGGCCGGCAACAGTGAACGACGGCAAAGTCACGTACTGAGCGAACGCGGGCTCGATAGCAGTGTCCGCGGGCAGCGCGACCCACAGTTGCAGGCCGTGCATCTCCCCGGTGGTGACCGAGAACTCGGAGTGCGAGATGCCTGGGCCGCTGGTCATCAGGTTCAGCTGGCCCGGCTTGAGCACGACGTCGCTGCCGATCGAGTCGCGGTGCCGGATCTCCCCCGCGATCGGCCAGGTGACCGTCTGCAGGCCGGTGTGCGGGTGCGGCAGCACGTTCATCCGCTCGGTGCTCGGGCCGAACTGGTCCAGGAAGCACCACGCTCCGATGGTCGGCAGGCCACGCTGCGGCAGCACCCGGGACACCGTGATGCCCCGGATTCCGCCGAGCGGAACCTCACGCGCCGCGAACAGCGTCGCTGACGGCTCGGCCGGCGCGCTCGTCACACAATCGGTCACATCCGGCCGGGCATCGAGGTTACTCACCGATACCGACATCCTTGGGCCATTTGACGTGGCTCTCGTAGCGGTCCTTGTTCCGGATGACGAAACGGGCGATGAACGGGCACACCGGCACGATCGTCCGGCCGTTCGCGATGACGTCGTCCAGCGCGCCCTCGGCGAGGATCCTGGCGAGACCCTGTCCCGCGAATGCCTCGTCGACCTCGGTGTGCACGAACACCGTCAGGTCACTGATCTCCTCGTACTGGGTGAAGCCCGCGAGCTTGCCGTCCGACCACACCTCGTACCTGTTGTCGCCCGGGTTGTGGACGACCTTGGTCTCAGCCATCGAGTCCCTTACGCCGCAGGTGGTTCTTGCGCCCATTCTGACGCACCCGGGGTGGTTTTCATTCCCAGGCGACGTGAACGGCACAGCTGTCCGCTACGTTGTCGTACTTGTGGAGACCGACGCCGAGATCACCCGGCTGGCGTTCGCCGCCCGAAGGGGTGACCGGACCGCCCTGGAGCGGTTCGTGCGGGCCACGCAGCGTGACGTCTGGCGGCTCGTCGCGCACCTCGGCGACGTCCGCCTGGCCGACGACCTGGCCCAGGAGACCTACCTGCGCGCGCTGGGCGGCCTGGCCCGGTTCGAGGGCCGCTCGTCCGCGCGGACCTGGCTGCTGTCGATCGCGCGCCGGGTCGTGGTGGACCAGATCCGGGCGACCTCGGTCCGGCCCCGGAAGGCCGACCTGGCCGACTGGGCGGCCGCAGCCGAACGCTCCCAGCCGGTGGACGGGTTCGAGGACGCCGTGCTGCTTCAGGAGCTGGTCCGCGGCCTGGACGAGGACCGCCGCGAGGCCTTCGTGCTCACCCAGACGCTCGGACTGTCCTATGCGGACGCCGCGGAGATCTGCGACTGCCCGATCGGCACCATCCGGTCGCGGGTCGCGCGCGCCCGCGACGACCTGATCAAGGCGATGCGGGACACCGGCGGCACCCGTTCGGCGATGTGAGGACGACGCCGGACCGGTGGGCGGGGAGCGGACCGGTCCGGCGTGGGCCGGCTGGAGTGTCCAGTGTGGACACTATACCGGCGCCGTTCTCCGGGTCGCGCGCAGCCATGCCCAGCCCACCCAACCCCAGCGGTACCAGCACTTTCCCGGCCGGGCGGCCGTTCGCGACGAGCCATGACCAGCCCAGCCGGCCCGCGATCCCGGCGATCCCCATCACCGCCACCAAAGCCGCCGCCACCCGCGGGCCGAAACCGAGGTCCTGCGTCGCGAACAACGCCACATAGGTGTTCACCGCGACGGTTCCCGCGCCCAGCAAGGCCTGGAACCCCATCAGCCACCACACCGTTGGGTCCACCGGGCCGGAGGACCGCACCGCCCGGCGCACCGGCGGATCGCGCGGCAGCAACCCGCTGGCGAACATCGTGAGCAGGGCGCTCGCCGCGGCCGTCCACACCGCGGCCCGCCAGCCCAATCCGCCTGCCAGCGCGGCCAGGGGCAGCCTGGCGGCGAACGCGCCGAGTTGCACCCCGGACTGCTTGATCCCGACCACGAGACCCCGCCGGGAGACCGGGACGTATGAGGCAATCAGCTTGTTCGTGGCCGGGTTGGCCAGCGCCTGCGCCACCCCGCGGATCGCGATCGCGACCACCAGGACCCAGTACCGCCCGGCCTCCGCGAACAGCGCCAAGCACCAGGAACAACGGCAGGTTCGGGAACGCCATTGCCGCTGTGGCCAGCCCTCCGACGACCTTCACCGCTATGAAGCTAGCGTCAGAGCGACGCCAGAACCGCCTTGGTGGATGTGATCTCCGCGAAGTCGCCCGAGTGCAGGTTGGCCGCGGTCGCGCGGGACAGCTCGTCCGCGGTCACGACGGCGCCGTCCGGAGTCGTGGCGTCGTAGGTGTGCGTGGCGTCGATCGGAACCCGGACGTTGTAACCGAGATTGCCGCCGACGCGGGCGGTTGTCTCGACGCACCAGTTGGTCTGGATGCCGATCAGCACGATGTCCTTGATACCGCGGGCGTCCAGCCACGCCTTGAGGTCGACGTGACCGTGGAAGGCGGAGTTGACGTTCTTGGTGAACATCAGGTCGGGCCGGATGCCGTCGAGTTCCGGCTTGAACGCGTTGCCCGGCGTGCCGATGGCCAGCGGGGACCCCGGCTTCACGGAGTCGTGCCGGACCAGCACGATCGGCTCCCCCGCCGCCTGCCAGGCGGTCACGAGCTCGCGGATGTTGCTCTCGCTCGACGGGTTGTTGCGCGGCGGCATGTCCGGCGAATCGAAGCCGAGCTGCACATCGATCACGATCAAAGCTGTTGTCATGCCAGCAAGCCTGCCGCGATCCGCGACTGGGAGGGAGTGGCAAAACCGGCGCGATCCGGTACTTTTCTGCCATGCGCACTGTCGGCTTGCTGGTCCTCGAGGGCACCCGGACGTTCGACACGGCGGTCGCCGCCGAAGTCTGGGGACGCCCGCACGCGGACACCGGGCTACCGGCCTTTGAGCTGCGGATCTGCACGCCCGGCAAGGTGACCATCCCGATGCACCCGGTCGGCGCGCTCGTTCCCACGCACGGCCTGAGCGGCCTGGACGACTGCGATCTCGTCCTGGCGACCGGCCGCGGCGACCACCTGGCGGACGTGCCGCAGTCCGCGCGAACGGCACTGAAGAACGCCTACGCCCGAGGCGCGACCGTGGCATCCCTGTGCTCGGGCGCGTTCACCCTTGCCGCGGCGGGGCTGCTGGCCGGCCGCAAGGCGACCACCCACTGGGCACTGCTCGACGATCTGGCGAAAGCCGCGCCGGAAGCCGACATCAGCGGGGATGTGCTGTACACAGAGGACGGACCGATCTACACGTCGGCGGGCGTGGTCGGCGGCCTGGACCTGTGCCTGCACCTGATCCGCCGGGACTTCGGCGCGCAGGTGGCCACCCGGCTGGCCAAGCGCCTGGTCATGCCACCGGCCCGGGACGGTGGTCAACGCCAGTACGTCGAAGCGCCTGTCCCCGAGCAGCCGCCGACCGGCATCGCGTCCACAGTGGACTGGGCGATGGCCCGGCTGGGCGACCCGATCGGCATCACCGACCTCGCCGCGCACGCGCGGATGAGCGACCGCACGTTCCACCGGGCCTTCGTCGCGGCCACCGGCAGCACGCCCGGCAAGTGGCTGTCCATCCAGCGAATCCGCCTGGCGCAACGACTCCTGGAGATAACACCGCTCACTGTGGACAGTGTGGCACAGCGGTCCGGCATGGGCACCGCCGCCAACCTGCGCCGCCGGATGAAGGCGCAGATCGGCGTCAGCCCTGACAGCTACCGCAGGACATTCGGCTCAGCCCAGCTCGAGAACGGCCTTCCCGGCGACCTTGCGGCCGCGCAGCGCCTCGATGGCCTCCTCGAACCGCTCCCATGACCCGCGCCAGCCCAGGTCCACGGTGAGCTTGCCCTCGGCGGCCAAGCGGGCCACCTCCTCGATGTCCGGGCCGAACGGGCTGGCAGACTCGAAGGCCCGCAACGACTTCGGCTGCCCCACGGTCGCGTAGGGCGGGAAGGTCGCGGGCTCCAAGGACGTCCAGCCGATGCTCTGCAGCACGCCACCGGGCGCCAGCAGGCCCCACGCCTGCACGAGCTGGGTGCCGCCGACGGTGTCGATGATCACGTCCACCGGGTCCAGACCGTCCAAAGTGGGCACAACCTCGCTGGCACCCAACGAAGCCAGGCCATCGCCACGGCGAGCCGCGGCAATGACGTGCGCGCCCTGCAAAGCGGCCAGCTGCACGGTGTAACGGCCGACACCACCGGAAGCGCCGGTGATCAGCACACGCTTGCCCTCGATCGGCCCGGACGCCCGCAGGCTCTGCACACCGGTCACGCCCGCGACCGGAACCGCCGCGGCCACGGCGAAGTCCACCGCGTCCGGCACGACACCCACGTCCTGCGTACGAACCGCGCGCCGCTCAGCCCAGGCGCCGTTGTGGTGGAACGACGAGACTCGCGCGCCGACCGCTGGCCCGGAGCCGTCGGCCGCGGCCTGCACGACCACACCGGCCGCGTCCCAGCCGGGGACCGTTCCCGGCTTGGCCCGCGAGATGCCGCTCACGTCGCCGAAGTTCAGCGAGACCGCCTTCACCTCGATGAGCACCTCGTCCGGCCTGGCCACCGGATCCGGCGCCTCGGCCAGCTCCAGGCCGGACTGTGTGTTGGGGTTCGCTACCAGCGCTCGCACCGGACTACCTCCGTCAGACGACCAGTTCGTTCAATTTTGAACGAACTCACCCGTACGCAGACTTATTCCCCGGCGTACGCGCCAGTGCGTAGACCGAGAGCCGCGTTCGAGCGGACGACCGCGGCCGCCCGCAGCCGAACCATAGGGCCATGACTCCAGCACGGAACAGCACGGGACTCATCGCCGCACGACCGGCCATGAGACTCGCCAAGAACCCGCGCAAAGGCTTCCTCGTCCTGCACATCGTGTCGTCCGGCGTGTGGATCGGCATGGACGTCGTGATGGGCGTCCTGGTGTTCACCGCGCTGGCCGACACCGGGATCGCACTCACCATGTACCAGGGCCTCGCCCAGTTCGCCGTCTGGCCGTTGCTCACCGCGGGCCTGTTGTGCCTGGTCAGCGGCATCGTGCTGGGCCTGGGCTCGAAGTACGGGCTGCTGCGCTACTGGTGGGTCGCGGTCAAGCTCGGGCTGAACGTCGTGCTCTGCGTCCTGGTGCTGTTCCTGCTGCGCCCTGGCGTGGAGACCGCGGCCGCCAGCGGGATCACCGACGACACGATGATCTTTCCCCCGATCGTGTCCACCGCCACCTTGCTCTTCGCCACGATCCTGTCCGTTTTCAAGCCATGGGGGCGTGTCAGCAATGAATCCGATTGAGACAGACAACCTCACCAAGCATTTCGGCACCATCAAAGCGGTCGAACGAGTCAGCCTGACCGTCCGGCCCGGCGAGGTCTACGGGTTCCTCGGGCCCAACGGCGCCGGCAAGACCACCACGCTGCGGATGCTGCTCGGCCTGATCCGGCCGAC